>JAGLKG010000210.1 GCA_023141835.1 Maribacter sp.
TGGTATAAAAAAGAACCCTTGACGCGTCAACGTCAGCAATAAAGCCGGAATTGCTTTCCCCACTGCTTGAAAATAGGCCGCTCCTATCAATTGAAGGGCAATAATAGGCGTGGCGGCAAACACCCATCGCATGGCCGAAGGGGCGTGATCCATTACAAAGGCATTAGTGGCGAGTTCAAGTTCAGATAGTCCAGTTTTGTTGCTTAAAAACAAGGCGGCAATTTCCCCCGGGAAAATCATAAGTCCCACAAAGACCAAAGTCGCCATAAAAGCGGCATACTTTATCGCAGTGTTAATGGATTCCCTAACCCGATCGTATCTATTGGCCCCATAATTATATCCGGCAATGGGTAAAAAGCCTTGGGTTACCCCAAATACAGGAAAGAAGGCAAACATAAGCATACGGGCGATAATGGCATAGACGGCCACCATGGCCTCCCCGCCCAAATCGAACAGGATATTGTTCATTAGCAAGTAGATAACGCTGATCACGGCTTGTCGGGACAAGGTTACAAAGCCCAAGGAACCTATCTCCTTTAAAATGGGTATTCTTAATCGGAAATGGGACGGACTTAACTTTAATTCGGAGTTTCGCGACAGAAAAAAGTAGAGTATGTAGGCAAAACAAAGGAAATATCCAATCGTTGTCGCCCAGGCGGCACCTTGCATGCCCCAATCGAAAACATAAATGAAAAGATAATCCATGAATAAATTCCCGACAGATGGGATTATCATAGCAATCATGGCGAATTTGGGTTTCCCTTCAGCACGGATTACCGTATTGCCCATCATGCACAAAGCCAAAAAGGGAACTCCATAGAGTACAATGACGTAATAGATTTTTGCAAGGTCAAAGATGGCGCCCTTCCCTCCAAAAGCAGGAATTAGACTATCTACGTAAGCCAAACCCAGAACTACCATTGAAATGGTTACTAAAAGGGTAAGGGTTATTTGGTTCCCAAAAGTATTTAACGCCTTTGGTTTGTTTTTGGCTCCTAAAGCCCGGGAGATAATACTTGACCCTCCAATACCAATGGCCATGCCTAGGGCCGCAATAAAAAATGAGACCGGAAGTACCACGTTTATCGCTGCAATAGCAATGGAACCGATCCAATTACCTACAAAGATAGAGTCGACCAAAACGTTAAGCGACATCACTAAAATTCCTATGGAAGCAGGTACGGCCTGTTTTACAAGCAATTTTCCGATGGATTCGGTGCCGAGTTCGTCGGAGGAAACTTTAGTCATTAAACGCTTTTTTGTTCATTGAAATACAAGTATTGGGTGGTAAAAAACAAACCATAACCTCGAGTGGAGTCGAAAGGTCTAGACTCCAATCAATCTGACAGCGTTTGGCAAAAATAATTGGATTTTAATTTTATCCTACCAAGCCGACCTTAGACTATATTTAGCAAAACTCGGCAATAATAGCCAGTTCATACTTTTTTCCATGGATGAAAAAAGTATGCAAAAAAAATCTAGACTGATTTTTTCCTTCTTGAAATCTACGGAATTTCGACAGAAACCCTATTCTAAACCGGTAATGCTTCGGTAGTCTGCCAAGTGTCGATCCATTGGGCCATAACATTGACCCAAGCATCGCTGTCATTCAAACACGGGATATGGGTATAGGCTTCCCCTCCAGCTTCCAAAAACTGATTTTTCCCTTCCATGGCTATTTCTTCCAAGGTTTCCAGACAGTCCGCTACAAAAGCCGGGGTGATTACAGCCAAGCGTTTTTTTCCCTCTTTGGCCAAGCGTTCAAATTCAAAATCGGTAAACGGTTTTAGCCAAGGATCGTTGGGCAACCGCGACTGAAAGGATATGCTCACCTTATCCTCTGGCAAGCCCAGAAGGGCCTTGACTTTAGCTGTAGCTTCAAAACACTGATGACGGTAACAGCTATGATGGGCTACCGAATTGGTCGTACAGCAATTATCATCCATTTTACAATGAAATTTGGTGGGATCTGATTTACGTATGTGTCGTTCCGGGATACCATGGTATGAAAAGAGCACATGGTCGTATTCAAAATCTTTTAATCCCTCTGCAATGCTCTCTGAAAGTACTTTTATATAATCTTCATTCTTATAGAAGGCCGGCAAGGTGGTCAAATGCATCTGAGGAAAATACTGCTGCTGATCCTCCAAGGCCTTTACGACAACAGTCTCAAAAGAAGACATGGCATATTGCGGATATAGAGGCACCAATAACACTTCATCAACCCCTTTATCGCTTAATTCTTGCAATGCATTTTTTATGGTCATACTGCCATAGCGCATACCTAACGCCACCGGGATTTCTACCTGCTCACTTACTTTTTTCGAAAAACGTTCTGAAATAACAACGAGTGGAGAACCTTCTTCCCACCATATTTTTTGATAGGCTTCGGCTGATTTTTTGGGCCGTGTTTGCAGAATAATCCCCCGAACAATAATAGTACGCAACCAATTGGGCACATCAATGACCCGTTCATCCATTAAGAATTCGTCCAAATATGGCTTTACGTCCTTTGCAGTGGGACTATCGGGTGAACCTAAATTGACCAATAAAACTCCTTTCATAATCGCTATATCAGTGGCAAAAATACTATTTGTGGGGAAACCAACATTGTTTAATTGTAAATAGTGCGCATAAGCGAGAAGTGGTCGTCCTAAATTCTTTTCTCGAATCTAATTTTTCGAACCCCATGGTCGGTATCCCATTGTTTTACTTCTGTAAAGCCAAACTTCTGATACAATTGGGTCGCTGGACTATTTTCCAAACCAGTTTCAACAGTAAACAAGGCTGAATCGTAAGCGCTTAAAACAAATTCCAGTAAGGACTGGGCTATCCCCTGCCTAAAAAATTGGGGGTGTACCACCAAACTTTGAATATGGGTGATTGCACCCTTCGTATCCACCTCAATGACCCCGGCAAGTTCACCATTTTTCAAATAACCCAAAAAGGCATTCTCACTTTTAATAAAACTCTCCAGACTTCGTTGTAAAGGCGGAAAATTGGTTGCTTTCAATAATTGGGCTTCAACGGTATACGATGCCTGAAAAACAGCACGTATTTTTTTCGCTATGCGAGTATTTGTATGATCGAGTTTTTTTTTCAATTGGAGTGAAAATTGCACGTTTAAAGCACTAGACTAGAGCTTTTCATAAGAGCCATTGTTCTATGTCTTTTTTATTCAGCTTACCCAAGTACTGATTATTTCTACTTCTTTCCATTCATCATCTATTAATTCATAAATCAAAGTGGCTCCACCACCACAAAGCCCACCACAGACAGTTCCCACTTGGACTATTGCCCTATCATAAGATTCATTGAATATTGGTTTTGAAATAGAGCAATATCCACTTCCACAATTCGAATCAAGCCATTCCCAAAAAGAAAATCCTTTCTTTTCAGATTGCTTTTCAAAATTTACAAATTGGACATCCGACACGATATTTTTTGAGGGTGCCAATTCTTTAGTTATTCGGAATTCTTTAAATAATCGAATCTGATTTCTCAAGTGAGAAGTATCTCTTATACCCAAATTCTTTTTCAAGTACAGTTCAAAATCAGAAGTCATCGACATTGAAACTGCTCTAGGGCTTTCAGAAATGCAACTTGCTATCAAATAATTTTCCTTTTCTACATCAAGCAAATGAGTAATCAGCTCATAAGTTCTCTGACTTTCCATGTCAGTTGAATCCCTTTTCAAATCAGTTTTACAGCCTAGATTTAGAATAAAAAATATGTATATTATGTAAGCTCTTGCTTGCCTCAAATCATTTATAACTGTCTCTGTTATTATTTCAATGTAGCTCAAAACCATAAAAATTATGGCCGGTAAGTTATACTGCCCGTTATTTATTTTCAACTCGTTTAATTTGCTTTAAATCATCAATTCCAGAATATTTTAAGATTACTGTACCAACAAATCTCGGCAAACATTTATACAAGTTTATTTTATTTAGTTTTTCCAGATTCCCACTAATTGGTCTCCCATGAAAGATGGAATCTCTTAAGGACTTTAACTCCAAAAAATCTAAATCAAATTCTTCGGGTTCAATTTGAATATAGTCAAATAAACTTTTAAATTGATTTATCATTGAAACGACCTTTATTGGAGTGAGTTTATACTTAATCTCATTTTTAAAGAGTTCTTTGTCCTCTTCAGATATTATTTCAATGATATTCTCAAGTGTGTGTTTTATAAACTTATCAGTTTGTGTCTTACTTAAATTAAAATTATATTCCTCAGTGACTTTTTTTAAATTTGGTTTATCTCCGGCTTTTTCTGTTTCAATCTTTTTATCTAAAATAAATTTATTCCTAATTTGTTCTAAAATACTGTAGAGAATCATAAACCTAGATTCCCCACTTGTTTTTTGAGAGTAAATAAAGCGATCAACAATTTCTTTGTAGAAAGTTAAATTTTCCAACAATGGTTTAGTGCCAACATTTGTCAATAAATTTAATGGGTTTTGAAAAAAATCCCAACGAAATATTCCGTGAGAATCCCTGACATTATTGTTGGACACATCTTTTATTTCAATATGAAGTTGGTCTTTTGTATATATTCTCGATAATGAATAATCTATATTTTCAAGTGAATAGAATGAATAAAGTGTACAAATTAATTCAATATGTTTTTTGATTTCTGACTCCTTTAAATCATTATATTCTATAGATAATTTTGGCTCTTTTTGAATAGATATTTTTTCTAAATGGTTATTGGTTGAATTAGAAAACATATGCTCTGGTTTAAATGCAATTTTACCAAATTTTACATGCTTTTCAATTTTGTTTTTTGGTTTCCAATTATATTCCTCATTACTCCAGGGAATATGATGGCTATACTGGTAATTCAATTCAATTAGACCAAATGCTTGTTGATTTAA
>JAGLKG010000211.1 GCA_023141835.1 Maribacter sp.
TTCGTATTCATCGTTCTCTGGCAATTCGAGCTTGTAGTTTTCGTTGATATAATCGACTTCCAATCTAGCTGAAAACATATAGGTACTCCCGTCCAGTTGTTCTTCGTGAAGATACGTGGAATCGTGCTCATCCTCAATTTCACCAAAAAGCTCCTCTACGATATCCTCTACTGTCATTATACCAGATGTACCCCCATATTCATCCAAGACCACGGCCATACTTTTTCTCTTCTTAGTCAACACATTCAAAATATCATGAATGAGCATTGTTTCAGGCACAAATTCAACTGGTCTTAAAATACTCTTTATGGTTTTCGGTTTTCTGAACAACTCGTACGAATGCACATAGCCAATAATATTATCAATGGTATTCTTGTATATTAAAATCTTGGAATAGCCTGTTTTAGTAAAAAGTTTGGTCAAATTCTTGGTGTTCTCATGCAATTCCACAGCTGTAATCTCAGTTCTGGGAACCATTACTTCCCTGGCTTTAACCGCAGTAAATTCCAAGGCATTCTGAAATATTTGAATCTCTGAATCTATTTCATCTTCTTTTTCAACAGTTTCCATTTGTTCGGTAATATAATCTCCGAGCTCTATTTTACTAAAAGCCAATTGGGCCATATCTCCCTCAGTTTTAAAAAAAGACTTTAAGATAAAATCCGATACTTTAATGACAAACTCAGAGATAACCGAAAACAAAATATAGAAAAAATAGGCTGGTGCCGCTAATATTTTGAGTAAACTATTGGCATAAATCTGAAACAATACCTTCGGCAAAAACTCCGCCGTTATCAATATTATGAAGGTTGATATTATGGTTTGTGTCCCTAAACTAAAATCGGTCAATACAAGATGTAGAATAACATTAGTAGAAGGCAAAATCTCTATAAACCAGTTCATTAGCAATTCGCCCATAAACAAACCATATACGACCAAGGCAATATTATTACCAATGAGCATGGTAGCAATGAACTTGGATGGTCTCTTGGTCAATCGAGAAAGAACCTTTGCCAAAAAGTCATCCTGCTTTTTTTCAATCTCTATATGAATCTTATTGGCAGATATAAAAGCTATCTCCATACCTGAAAAGAAGGCGGAAAACACCAATGATAGAAGTATTATAAGAACGGATACGTCCACTTTTATTTTTCGTTATCACGTTTTCGTTGTTCGAACTTTTTCCTGTAGTTTCGACGAAAAATGAACATCCCCATAGAGACTACAGCAAAAAAGACAAACAAATATGCTCCTTGCCGATCAACATTCCAATCTGTAAAAATCCTGTAAAAAGAAAAAAACGTGACCGCTAAATAAAGGTATTCTGTGTATCTTAAAATCTTAATCATTGATATCTTCTTTTATTGCCATTAAACCATAGGTTTTATGCGCATTTAAAAAACTAAAATCCTTGTTGAAATCCATGCCTTCACCATCCATTATCGTTCCTTCCTCAGGATTGGTATATTTAAACTTATTTTGGGTAAAAGCCCATTTAATGGTATGATCATAATAGAGCTGGGGAGTTTCCAACATTTTACCGTCATGGGTTTCAAGAATCACATTGCCTTGTAAGTCAATCAAATTAGTAGTCGGATATCGAATGCCATAATCTGCCCGTATTACACTTTTATTATTCCGCTCATCGTAAATATCAACGACCAAGCCCTCTGGAAATGTACGATAGGGAAATTCGAGATTTTCAAAATTCTCGGTAACAGGGGCCCTTAAAACTGAAATAACGCTAGTAGTATCAATATCCTCGTTTTCCAATGACCTTCTCGATTCTGTATAGGTAAGCGTAAAATTTTCGGCAACACCTTGGGGAAACACTAGGGGCAATGCTTCATCACCCACTCGCTTATAATTGTCAGTACATGAAAAAAAAAGCATTGCCCCGAAAATCGCCCGAGCAATGCTTTTAAGATTATATCCAATGGTTATTACCATTTTACAAATTGGGAACCTTTATGCTACCACCTACCCAACATTTAAAAGATACTGTTTTACCGGCCATACCAGCTGTAAAAATCATTTCTTTTGTAGGTGCTTTTGCAGAATAACTCGCGGCCGATTGATTGGCTCTACCTCTTAAAGAAGGGTCTACCCTCCCTGCTTTTCTTGCCATATCAGCAGCTTTCCAATAAATAGCCCGTTTTTCGAACGCGGTCTCACCACATTGGTTTGCACTTGTCGCATATAAATTAGCAATCAATAAATAAGCCTTCCCATTTGTTGGGTCCGCGTCTATGGCCTTTTGGGCATAACTCCTTGCAGTAGACTTACTGCCTCTTCTATATATGGTGGCCACCTTGTATGCAATATCAGATTTTCTTCTGGCATCTGTTTCTAATTCCATCGCCTTATTGAAATCAGCTACAGCGCCTTTTGTGTCTCCAGCTTTTTGCTTAAGCGTACCTCCATAAACATAGGCATCAGCTGATGGGTCTAAAGCCAATTGGGCTTCGAACAGTTTTTTGAACATGGGGTCATCTGTACATTCCTTGTTGAACATTCTTCCTACAGCTCTTTTTACCCAAGTAACATCATTTTTCTTGCCATCGAAGCTTTTCTGATATAATGGAATAAGGTTGGCGCAATCTGCCAAGTCGCCTAACTTGGTATCTATACTACCCGCTATCTTACCAAATGACTCTGAATTAGTAGTAGATGCCTTCAGTAGCTTTTTCTCTTTTGGCGTTATTGTTTTATTTTCTTCTTTTGGCAATAATTTTGAAATTATACCAGTCAATTTTATATTTTCTTCCTCTATTTTTTCGGTCACGTCATCATACACATCAAAAACCTCTTGCAAATTCTTACTACCCGCTTTATGTAAATCTACCAGACTGGAGAAATATAAGTACAACGCCTTGGGGTTTTTAAAATTGGTCCGATCTTCCTTAAATGCCTTTCCCAATAAATCATAAATCTCGTTCTTTTCGATTTTTTTATGATTGTACCGCAACATTACCTGTTCAATCATCACTTTTGCCAATGGATACTTTTTAGGAAAATATTTTCTACTGGCTTCGTGCAATGCCAACATACTCTGAATATTGGTGTCTTTCTCAGCACCTGAAGATTTTTTGATTCTGTCATTTATAATTCTTTTCCCATAGACAAAATTCGCCCTGTTTACGCCGGGGCAATTATCATAGACCATTTTCCAAGGGGTATAGGCCGCTTCATAATTCTTGACTTTTGTATGCTCTACATAAATAGAAAGATTGGTCATGCATTCCTGATTCTGACCCTGAGCATTACTTACTCCTATAAATCCTAAAAGCATTACTGCCGTGAAGTAAAGTTTCGTTTTCATTTTAGTTATGTTTTTAAAGCGGTTAATGTACTAAATTTTTATTAATATATCCTTTTCTTAGTGAACCAAATATCGTTCAATGATAGACCCACGTTAACTTTAAAGTAGTCCTCCTGGATTAAATTTGATTTTGTCGTTCCTCTTTTTCCAAGCTCAAAACCTAAGTTGAGATTCGAAAAACTTCCGCGCATGGGTAATCCAAATCCAAAAGTTATGCCAAAGTTGTTTATCTCTTCATTATTAACAACCATCCCCGTACGATCCTTACGAAGACCTGCCCTATAGGTTATTTTTTCTAGATATCCTGAGAATGCAGAAGCGTTGGGTATAAAGAATCCACCTAGGGCAAACGAACTGGCATCTTCGTACATAAAATTGTCAACGTCTATGAAATCATTCGAAAATGATCCAAGACCCTGGAAACTGTACTCTGCGCCTAAAAACCATTTTCTGTCCTGCCCGAATCCAAGCCCCAAGGTTGTTATTGTCGGTATTTTCAATTCGGTGTGCCGTAGGTTAACAGCATCCAAATCTACATTGACCACTTCAATATTCTGTCCAGAAGAAGTAGCAAAAGACCCTACTTGTTTTGTATTTTTAGAAGTCAGATTTGCCTGGGTATTTACTCTGACCGATGCAAATAGACTATATTTATTATTGAATGTCGGCGTATAATTAAGGGCATAATTAAAATCCATTCCGTTAATTTTGGAGCTTCTACGATCCAAAGTCCCAAACTGTACATTCTCAACATTCTGAATTCTATCATTTTCAAGTGTCCCAAAGTTAAAATTGGCAGTTACTCCTAAACTTAAATTCTTTGCAAACTCAAATCCCGTAGAAAAGTAGACCTTATTAAGACCTCCTTCGCCAACATATTGGCTTCTGACCAAAGAGCCATTATCATTGGTGCTTTCTGCAAACAAGTTATAGCCGACAGAAGAATAGGGCATTATGCCAAAACCTATACCCCAACCTTTTTTTATGCTCATGGCTATTGATAAGTAGTCTAGATTGGTAACTTTATTACTTTGACTTTCCGTAGTGTTCTTAAGACTTAACTTCTTATGGGATATCCCAACAGTATATGTGGTATTACCAAAATCCTCGCCGAATTGAATACCCATTTTACTTAATGCTGCCGGGTTTTTAAGATTAATGTGAATACTATCGGCAAACATACCTATACCACCCATCATTTGATTTTCGATTGTTCCTTTGGATTGCAACTCACCAATGCCAAAATAAGAGTATGGTGAAACTGTGCCATTTTGAGCATACATGCCAGTCGCGGCAAAGCATACTATTGCAATAACAATTTTTTTGATCATTTAACGCTTGTTGTAGTCCAGCAAATAATTTAACCCTTCTAGTAGAAATTTGGAATTGGCAAATATGGTATTTTTTAATCGTTTTGACAAAAATAGGGCATCGCCTCCTGTTAAAATAACTGTTAAATCTTTATATCTGGACTTATATTGATCTATTACTCCGTCAATTTCACCAATTATCCCATTTACAATGCCACTATGAATGCTCGATTCTGTTGTAGTACCGATTAAATCGTTGGGGGTTTTGACTTCTAAAAAAGGAAGTTTGGAAGTATGATCATTCAATGCCTTGTACCTCATGGTCAACCCTGGGGATATGGCACCACCCAGATACTCCCCCTGAGCATTGACAAAGTCATAGGTAATACATGTCCCGGCATCTATGACCAAGCAGTTTCTGTTATGATAGTGATAATATGCGGAGGTTGCCAGAGCTATTCTATCAACACCCAGAGTTTGCGGTGTAGCATATCTATTTTTAAAAGGGGTTTTTGAGTGATGACCGAGGACATGAACATCACAAAGAACAGTTAATGCATCAATATCTCTTTTGGGCAAATTAACAACCGAAGAAACAATGGCCAACCCTATTTTGGGATATTTGCCAAATACCTCCTTTACCCCTTCAATTAGACCAGATGTCTCAATGATGGTATCATATAAAATGGCCTCGTTTTCAAAAACAGCCAACTTTACAAAGCTATTTCCTGCATCAACAATTAGGTTCATACTGTAAAGATCGGGAAATGAAAAAAAACAAATGTCTTTTTTTTTAAATTTGTTTGCATATCCTAAATTTGAAAGTATATTTGCACCCGCTTATTAAGCATGGTACCTTAGCTCAGTTGGTAGAGCAACGGACTGAAAATCCGTGTGTCCCTGGTTCGATTCCTGGAGGTACCACAAAAAATCCTTACTCTGAGTAAGGATTTTTTTGTTTTGAGACTATCTTGCATTAACAACTAAACTATTGTTTTGTTCTATATTGACCTAGATATCCCAATCGCAGACCTTCAGGAATACCTTAAGAACCAAGGTTGGCTGGTCTCAAATGATGAACGTGTCATATCAGTTGAAAAGCCAGGTGAGGGTAATATGAATGTTGTGCTTCGCATTACAACGAATATCCGTTCCTTCATATTAAAGCAATCGCGACCCTACGTTCAGAAATATCAACAAATTGAGGCCCCTTTAGAGCGTATTGAGGTTGAATATCAGTTTTATTCAACGGTACAGGGCAATCAAATTGATGCCCATATTCCAAATATCCTGGCCTATGATAAAATGGAATTCTCACTTATGATGGAAGATCTGGGCCAATGTAAGGACATGACCTATCTCTATGGGAACAGAACTATCAAAAGAACCCATTTGGATCGTCTAATTCATGTTCTTCAGGCTATTCATAAATCAAAACCTGAAGGTTTCCCAAAGAATATGGAGCTGCGAAAACTGAATCACCAGCACATTTTTGTTCTCCCTTTTATGGAAGACAACGGATTTCAACTGGATGATATCCAGGAAGGATTGCAGGAGCTATCGCTCACGTACAAAGGAGACACCGTTTTAAAGAGTGTTGTCGAAACCTTGGGAGTAAAGTATCTTTCTGAAGGCTCTACCCTTATACATGGAGATTATTACCCTGGAAGTTGGATAACGGAGGATGACAACATTTATATAATTGATCCCGAATTTAGTTTTTTGGGGTTTGCCGAATTTGATTTGGGGGTAATGGCGGCCCATTTAATCATGGCCACTTCGGACAGTTCCTATTTAGATTTTGTTTTGAAAAAATATCAGGGTTGCATTGATAAAAAATGGGTGCATCAAATAGTAGGCATTGAAATCATGCGAAGGTTAATAGGGTTGGCCCAATTGCCCTTAGAACGAACACTTCAAGAAAAAGAGTATCTTTTACAAATGGCCCGAAAAATGATTTTGGAATAAAAAGATAGCATCCTATGAAAAAAACCATAGCCTTTTGGGGAATAATCGCCTTCTTGGGCATGTCCTGTAAAGAAGATACCTCTCCCATCGACATTCCTGCTCCTAAAAAGTCCGCATTCCTAACGGAAGATCTGAAATTATCAGAAACGGAATACTATGATAAAATTCTTGGCGCGCTGGTTGGTTCAGCCATAGGTGATGCCATGGGGGCCTCTACAGAAATGTGGCATCGAAATGACATACAATTGAAATATGGGTATATTACCGGACTTACTCCAGCCCTAAGGGAACAGTCGCCCGAAGGAACCTGGGACCACAATCTGGTTGCTGGAGCAACCACTGATGATACCCGTTGGAAGTATTTGATGATCAAGTATTTTACAAAACACGGTAATGACCTTAACCCTACCAATTTTTCCTCTTTTATTGGTAATTACTATAAATCACTCGCCAAATCACTGTCTGACAAGGATATTTTGACAAATACCGATGTTTTGGATGAAAAAATGGAGAAAGTCGATTGGATTAAGGAATGGGGCCGGGTAGCTTTGGCATATCAAAACGGGCCAGATGCCTATCAACAGGCCCTTAACCGATTTTACGGTGGAGAAATGTCCTGTGCAGGACAATTGTATACTCCTATGTTGGGCCTGGTAGCCCCCAATCCAGAGGCTGCCTATACCACAGCCTACAAACATGCTATTTTTGATTTGGGCTACGCCAAGGATATTTCCGCCCTGGTAGCTGCAATGACCCAGACAGCACTTAGAACCCAGAACATGGATTCTATACTTCAGACTGTAGCCTTTACGGATCCCTTAGGGTATCAGGACAGCCGATTAGTAGGGCGTATTTCCTATGCCCTGGCGGATGGAACACAAAAAGGGATTTTGGGCATACGGGAATTAGATCTTAATGATTCTTTGATTACGAGTAAACCGAGTTTCAAAATGCCGAAGGGTTATCCTGAAACCAAGGAGGAATGGGTACGACAGGAGATGGTATACGAACTATTGGAAAAAGACAAAAGGGCCATTGCCTTTCACGCCGGGGAAATTTGGCAGATTCTTGTCGCTGGATTGGAATTTGGAAAGGGCGACTTTGAAAAAACCATGCATTTCATAGTCAACTATGGAAGGGACAACGATACTGTAGCTGCTGTGGCCGGTATGATCCTAGGGGCCAAAGATGGGTATGCACAACTTCCTTCCGGGTTAAAAGAAGAAGTATTGCAGGTAAACAAGGATATTTTGGGCATAGATTTGGAGGCCCTGGCGAAAGAAATGGTATCCAATTGAATGCCTTGATTAATCTGGCATAGGAGAGATCCTAAAAACCACAACATATTGGGTTGTTTTTTTCGAAACACGTATCTCAAAAGAAAATTCTACCGTTTAAAGAGTTTATTTTCAATCAAATGATTACTTGGTCTATATTTAGAGATAAACATTTTCTCGAAATGAACGAAGAACTCATACTTAATTTCACGCCAACAGGGATGATTCCTACTAGGAGCATGACATCCCATGTCCCTATAAGTGTTTCTGAAATCGTTGAGGATGTGCATCAGGCGGTTGAACTAGGCATTACCATGGTACATTTGCATGCTAGAGATCCTATTTCGGAAGAACCTACCTACAAAAAGGAAATCTATGCAGAAATAATTCGAGGAATCCGCAAATATGCTCCAAATCTAGTCATATGTGTTTCCCTGAGCGGCAGAACTTTCAGTGCGCTCGAGCAACGTTCCGATCCTTTGTTGCTAGAAGATGATGTTAAGCCTGATATGGGCAGCCTAACCCTCAGCTCGCTCAATTTCAACAATATAGCGAGTATAAATTCCCCAGAAATGGTACAGGATTTGGCAAAATTAATGAAAGAAAAAGACATCGTTCCAGAGTTAGAGGCATTTGATTTAGGAATGATTAACTATGCTAAGTATCTGGAGAAAAAGGAACTCATTAAGCCTCCATTCTATTTTAATTTACTCTTGGGAAATATAGCCTGTTCCCAAGCTGATCTTCTTCACTCAGGTATCATGATTAAAGATCTTCCAGAAAATGCTTTGTGGAGCCTAGCCGGAATTGGTAATGTACAACTTAAAATGAATTCACTTGCAATAGCCATTGGCGGAGGGGTTCGAGTGGGATTGGAAGATAATATTTGGTATAACACTGCGAGAACAAAAAAAGCGCAGAACATTGATTTATTAACACGAGTACATACCATCGCAACCGCAAATGAAAGAAAGGTTATGACTCCAGAGGTATTTAGAAGTAAAATGGGAATGGAATCTGGTAACGGCGCATATGGGCGTAAATTTGACAACCAAACTTAAATTTATGGAAGTTACATCAAATCTCAAAAGGTCTAAAATCTCATGGTTGTGGAATATCTTACGACATGGTTTGTTTTTGCATGGCTTGACAAATCGGCTTGAAAAAATCGGCATAACCCTTACACCCTATTATTGGGTTGAGGAAGGAGTATTTGGCAATGAACCTACCCAAATTAAGGGAGATCTTTCGGCTTTTAAATTAAGGAAGCTGTGCTTGGAAGAAGTCAAGAAAGCCGGCAAAAAGATAGCCCCAGAAAACAAAGATGATATGGTAAAAGGCTTTGAAAATGGACAGATTTATTTAGGATTAATCCATAATGAAGATATTGCAGCTTGCATGGCCATTGAGCTAAATGATTTTATCTTCAATAAGAAGTTATACAAGCTTGAACAAAATGAAGCGTACTTATTAAATATGTGGACCTTTAATTCTTACAGGGGAAAGAATTTGGCCCCTTATTTACGCTATCAAAGCTATCTTTTGTTAAACAAAATGGACCGTACTAAAACGTATAGTCTAAGTGCCTTTTTCAACAAGTCGACATTGAAATTCAAGAAAAAACTTAAGGCTAAAAATCTCAAGCTTTTTATCGCTGTCAATTTGTTCAATAAGTACCACAGATTATTTGTTTTAAGAAGTTATCATCGGTCAAAAGAAAAAAAAGGAAAGCGGACCTTCATTTGAAATAACCTTTTATGATTACCAAATCCTTTGGATTTTTCCTATTTCAAAATCCTTTAACTCCAACAGTGTCTCTGTGCCGTTTTTTATCTCCACTTTAGAATAAGCTTCATTCGGAAATACCTGTGCTGTCATCACATATTGCCCTTCATTGATAAATATTTCAACAGAGGACCAATCAATCAATATTCGGACCTCCATGTTTCCATCTGGAAGATTGGGAATGGGCATTTTTTGTAATGATTGGGCAAAACTTTCCTTGAATTCTTTTTTTCCGGATTTCGAGCGGTCCAAAAGGAAAAGCTTTTGGTGATTATCCCAGGTCAAAACAACCTCTTCCCCTAAATCGTTTTCTATGGCCATTGAAAAATCCCGGGAATCCGTTGTAAATCTTATCTGTGATTGTTGCAATCCGTCATAAGAAATCGTTTTAACCGAATTTGACCCTATGGTCACAGTTTTGGAAGAGCCTTTGAAAATGATATTGTCCAAATCCTTTATGGGATAACCTATCAAATCATAGGTGTTGCCAATTTTTCTTAAGGACAATTTTCGAGGTACCGTCATTGCACTTCGCCATTTTTCAGTAGGTGTATCTTCGGCATAGGCCCAATTACTCATCCACCCTATAAAGAGCCGCTCGCCAGAAGGCAAATTATTATAGGTAACTCCAGCATAATTATCGGTTCCCCAATCGACCCAACGTTCATCCGTTTGATCAGAGGTAAAGGTCTTGCCATCAAAATCTCCAATAAAGTATTGGGTTCCACTTCCACCATTGGGTGCACCGGGGTTGATACTGATAAAAAGCACCCATTTTTCCTCATCTGAACCCTCTACCCTCAACTGAAACATATCCGGGCACTCCCAAACACCTCCATGGGCACCTTGGTCGCTCCCAAAGACACTCACCTTCTCCCAGTCAATTAAATTTAGGGAATTCCATATCTGTAAGTGATCACCAGCCACCAGTAACATACTCCACAAACCTTCCTTGTTGTTCCAAAACACCTTCGGGTCTCTAAAGTCTTTGGGATCCCCTACAATAACAGGATTTCCTTCATACTTAGCCCAAGTATCCCCATTGTCCAGACTATAGGCTATACCTTGAGTTTGAAAATGGGTTTCCTTATCGGGGTGGTGATAGGTGAAAATTGCCACCAAAGGAGGGTTTTCAACAGTGCCAAAACCAGAGGTATTCTTTGTATCAACTACTGCGCTTCCAGAAAAAATATAGCCATTGTCATCTGGAAAAAGGGCTACTGGCTTATGCTCCCAGCGTATAAGATCCTTACTAGTTGCATGACCCCAATGCATAGGGCCCCATTCAATGTCCTCGGGATAGTACTGATAAAATAGATGATAAATCCCTTGATGATAGACCAATCCGTTTGGATCGTTCATCCACTTTTCTTCAGGTGAAAAATGAAATTGTGGCCGATATGATTCGTTGTAATAATCTAAATGTACCGTTTCTGGCTTAACATCTTTTTTTGTCTTTTCGTCCTTACATGATGTTAAAACCATAAATACAAAAAGAAGCGGAACCCATTTCAAATCAACACTCATACAACACAAATTTTATTACACTCCGTAATATACTAAACACCCTTAAAATAGTATCTTTACATTTGATATTTTTTCCTCATGAGAACAGTTATTTGCTTTTGTATCTTTCTTTTTTTGTCTTTTCAGGGATTGGCCCAAAAGAAGATGGATAGAACCCTACGAAATCTGAATAACGAATCAGTTCCCTACATTCAAGTCCAAGAGGCTTTTTCCCTAGATAGCCTTATTTTCCTTGACACTAGAAGAATAGAAGAGTTTAAGGTCAGTCATCTAGAAAACGCCATATGGGTAGGGCATGATCAATTTAATCTTGATAAAATAAAGCAGTCATTCTTAAATCACAGTACACCCATAGTGGTATATTGTTCTATTGGGGTTCGCTCTGAGGACATAGGGGAAAAGCTGTTGGAAATAGGGTATACCAATGTTAAAAATCTTTATGGAGGAATTTTTAAATGGAAAAACCAGGGCTATCCCATTTATGATACCAATGGCAATGAAACTGAAAAAATCCATGCCTTTGATAAGCATTGGGGCAAATTATTGACCAAAGGCGAAAAGGTTTACGACTAAGACAGCCATCATTTATGAGTATAATCTTGCCAATCGACACAAAAGACGACAAGACAGCAATTAACGATCAATCGGTCACCTCTGAAAATCTATTGTTGATTTTTACTAGAAATCCAGTTTTGGGCAAATGCAAAACACGATTAGCGGCCACCATAGGTGATCGCACCGCATTGAATATTTACAAATTTCTAATAGTCCATACCCAGGAATTGACAAAGAATGTCTCTGCACATAAAAGAGTGTATTATTCCGAGGAAATTTGGAACAATGACGTTTGGGACAATACTATTTTTGATAAAAGGCTACAAGAAGGAATTGATTTGGGTGAACGTATGGCCAATGCCTTTTTAAAGGGTTTTGAAGACGGATTCAAGAATATCATCATCATCGGTAGTGATATGTATGATTTGAGCAAGTCCGATTTGGATGAGGCATTTTTGTTATTGCAAAAAAATGATTTTGTCCTTGGCCCTGCTGAAGATGGTGGTTACTACTTATTAGGGATGCGGAATTTTAAAAAAACCCTCTTTCAAAACAAGGATTGGGGCAAAGAGAATGTTTTCAAGAATACCATGGATGACTTAAAAAAAGACAAAGTCCATCTTCTGAAAACTAAAAATGATATCGACGTTTATGATGACATTAAGAATGTTGATGCTTTCAAGCCTTATTTAAAGAACCTATGAGAATTACCGAAAAACAATTACAGGAGTCGACAGATTATTTAAAGGAAAAAGGGTTTGACAATCCAGAAATAGGCATAGTTTTGGGTACTGGGTTAGGGAAATTAGTAGATGCCATTGAAAATCCAATAACCGCACATTACAATCATATCCCGTTCTTCCCTCTGGCCACGGTTGAATTTCATTCTGGAAAACTGATGTATGGCACCATTGAAGGAAAAAAAACTGTGGTAATGCAAGGTCGTTTTCATTTATACGAAGGTTATGATTTTGTTGATGTTACTTATCCAATTCGTGTTATGCGTAAATTGGGGATAAAAAAACTTTTTGTTTCCAATGCCGCCGGGGCAATAAATCTTGATTTTAAAAAAGGAGATCTTATGTTGATTGAAGATCACATAAACCTTTTGGGTGGTTCACCTTTGGCTTTTGGCAATGTGGCTGATTTTGGAGACCGTTTTGTTGATATGAACGAACCCTATGATGTCAACATGCGAGAAAAAATTGAGGCCATTGCAGAACGAGAGAACATAACCCTTCAAAAGGGAGTTTATGCATCGGTAATCGGACCCCAATTGGAAACCAAGGCAGAATACAGAATGTTGAAGATAATTGGTGCAGATGCGGTGGGTATGAGTACGGTTCCCGAAGTAATTATTGCCAATCATTTGCGACTACCCATTGTGGCCGTTTCAGTTTTAACAGATGAATGTGATCCAGATAACCTTAAACCTGTTGATATTCAGGATATAATCAAAGTAGCAGGTGAAACAGAGCCCAAAATGATCAGGCTTTTCAGGGAATTGTTAAAAAGCTTATGAGTTATCTGAAAGCAACTCATTGTTTATATAAGTAAGTATAATTGTTTTGCTCTGAGCAAAACAATCGGAAAATCTATATTAACGGAGTTAAACTGGAGGTGAATCTTGTTAATCTCCCTGTAAGGTATTGCCTTGACCAACCACTAATGCATCAAATTTGTTATAACAGGGTTAAATAATGCTAAAGTTGAAATTATTGGGAACGTTCCTTTTGCCAATTATCTTATTACTGAATTGTTTTGGTACTCAGTCCTTACAAATCAGCGGTCGTAAAAGCGTTCTTACTGTTGACCATTCTTTATGGGACAGCTTGCTAAAAAAACATGTTGATCAAGAAGGTAGGGTGGACTATGCTAATTTCAAAATTGACAGGGCAGTGCTAAAAGTGTATTTAGACCATTTAGCGAAAAAACCCATTTCGCATACTGCGTCAAAGGAGGAGCGCCTAGCCTATTACATTAATTTATACAATGCAGGCACCGTTCAATTGATTTTGGAAAATTACCCCTTGAACAGCATCAAAGATATATTCCGTCCTTGGGGCAAGGATAGGCTATTCATAGGGAAAGAGGAATACTCCTTGGGAGAGATAGAGCATGGTATCCTCAGAAAAATGGATGAGCCCCGAATTCACTTTGCCATAAACTGCGCGTCTTTTTCTTGTCCCAAATTACAGAACGAAGCCTATATAGCTCGTAAAATAGAAGCACAACTTGAAAGGGCCACTTCTGATTTTATAAATGACTTATCGAAAAACAAAATTTCCAAAGACTTCGTTCAACTTTCCAAAATTTTCAAGTGGTACAAAGGAGATTTTAATGAAAATGGCTCCTTGGTCGATTATTTGAATGTATATTCCCAAATTTCAATCCAGGATGGAGCTAAAATCACTTTCCTAAATTATGATTGGCGTTTAAATGAATAAAGACAATCCCAAAATAAGCATTGTTATTCCGGTTCTCAACGAGGAGGGCCATATTGGCCATCTAATTTCATATATAAAGGAGAACAGTACCGCTGAAAATATTTTGGAAATCTTGGTTGTTGATGGTGGAAGTGTGGACAATACCGTTTCAATTGCAAAAAGTACTGGGGCAAAAGTGCTTCTTTCTGAAAAAGGAAGGGCCAAACAAATGAATTTTGGCGCCAAATTTGCGAGAGGCAACATCCTTTATTTTTTACACGCCGATACTTTCCCTCCAAAACATTTTGATAAACATATTATTGACACGGTTTCAAAGAGTAAGGCAGCGGGGTGTTTTCAAATGAGGTTCGATAGCAATAACTTGTTGCTAAGATTTTTTGCCTGGTTCTCGAAATATAACCATAGACTTTGTAGAGGTGGTGATCAATCACTCTTTATCACACAAGGGTTATTTAAAAAAACACATGGTTTCAACGAAGATTATGTGGTTTTTGAGGATAATGAATTCATTGGTCGTCTTTATCAATTTACAAGCTTCACAATAGTACCCCATCATGTAAAAACTTCTGCCAGAAAGTATAGAAAGACTGGGATAGTAAAGTTACAGTACCATTTTGGGATCATTCATCTAAAAAATTACTTGGGTGCAGGACCTGAGAAATTATATGACTATTATAAGCGAAAGATCTCAGCCTAAATACCAGCGTTATTTTCCTTGATAATCCAGCAAGACCCCTTCACTGATCCATTTGGCAAGAGCTTGCCTATTATCAGGGTCCAATATTCTTAGTTGGTCCTTTTTGTTTCTAATATTCCCAATTTCAATGTACGCCATTGCGGGTAAGGTCTGCTTTACAAGGTATAGGTTCCTATTTCCAAGCGTTCCCGAATATTCTCGATTAGGTTGGTACTTTTTGTATTTTTTCTTGAACGTAGCATGAATACTTTCAGCAAGTTTTTTGCCACTTTTACTTTTTTCATGGTGATAGAAAAACACATCGATGTTCTGGCTCTTACTACGACTATCCACGTGGGTGACAATCAGTCTTTGATGTTGGCCCTTATGCGTTTTATACAGCTCGTTCACTATATCCACACGTTGTTTCAAACGGGCCAATTGAACCAAGGGAATGGCTTTATCCGAGTAAGCAATCTCATCTTTATCCATTTTTAGAATTTTCCCATCACGAATCCCATCATCTTCATCCCTAATAATGACATATACCAAAGCCCCGTGTGAAATCAACTCCCTGGCCAACCGCAAGGTAATATCATAAGCATACTCATCCTCAGAAATAATACGCCCGTTATATTGGGTAATTGCCCCAGGGTCTGGACCACCGTGACCAGATATCAAGTAATACACGGTTTCTTTTAAGCGTGAACTTTTGGCCGTTATTTCTGCATGTTTCTTACCGAATATTGGGTACAATGTGCCCTTGGTCAATTTTAGTTCCCCATTCTTAGCCTGACGAATTGCCGCAAGGGAGTCCGACCCTGGCAACAAATAACTACGCCCTTGGTACAAATGAACGCCATCCCCAAGATTATCGCGATTAAGAGCTACAAAATCATCGAAGGATTTAGAGGGCTCCAACCCTTGTTTACGAAGTAGGGAATATATGCCATCGCCTTTTTCCGCCTTGACCGAAATAGATGAGTTCTGGGCCGTGGCCAACGAAACGGCCAATATTAGAAGAATGAATATTTTGTTTTTACCTTTCAAATGATACCTTTTCTAATTATCGTCAAACGTAAGTGTTGAATAATCGGATAAAATCCCACTGGTAATCAAATCAGCAATATTTCCTTTATTTGAGGAAACCATTAGGGCTTTCACTGTCTTATCACTATTTCTACCCATCTCTATAAATGTGATAGTAGGAAGAATATTTCTGGCAAATGAAACCTCTTTAAAGTCCTTGAATATTTGGGAGTACTCTCCAATAGACTTATGTTTAACAGTGTTTCCACCAAGCACCTTTAAAATATTAATTGCCATTTTCTTCCCCTCCCTGCTCTCTGCATAATGTTAAACGGTGACCTCAGTTTTAAATTTGGTCAAATCATCATCTGCCTTAATGACCAATACTCTTTGATAGGCTCCATTATGCCTTAAAAATCGCTTGTTCACCAAACTCGCAAAATCCATTAAATTCAAGGAATCATTCAGAGAATTGTCCAATACATAAACCCTAGCACCATGTTCCAACAATTTCTTCGCTATTCTTTGGGCAATTTCATCCTTTAACTTGGCTGAATCCACCTCGCTTCCATTGCTTTTATCAGTGATCAAATAGTATACCGCATTTTGCAGCGTGCTATCCTTTCTTTTTAAAGAGGCTAGATTATCATTAAAAATCGGTGTTTCCTTGCCACCTGGCAACTGAATACTCAAACCCATATTTTTGAAAGAGTCGGGAGCATTGGGGATTAGATATTCCTTGCCAATGATCAAATGGCTACCGTTTTTAATCTTCTCCTCATTTAATTCAATGAACTTCGCATAATACTTTACAATATCGATGCCTTGATTTCGTAAAACCGAAAAAATTCCATCTCCATTTTTAGCAGTTACAGTCAGCAGTGAGTCTTGGGCAGGCATTTTGCAAAAAATCAGCAATACAAGTATCGAAAGTAGGTGTTCTCTTTGAAAATTCACTGGTTAAGGTGTTTATACAAAGTTTATCAAAAATACTGACCAATTCCAAATACAATTCCGCGGGAAGGGTTTTTGGTGATTCCATGGCCATAGTCAATTCTAAAAATGGCATTGAAAATTCGTTTGTGGATCAATCTCAACCCTACACCGGGATAGACCCTTAGGTTTTCATGATCTCCAAAATCGCTAAAATCCCCGCCTGCATTTCGCCAGGATCCTCCATCAACGAACAGGTTTCCTTGTAAGACGAACCATTTTTTGTCAACAATAGTGTGTCTGTATTCGGTGTTGAAAACAATGGCGGCGGTACCCCTATCGATTGTATTCCCTACGCCTCTAATATTCAAATTGTTATCCACCGAAAACGGGGCAAAAGGAGTTTTCATATTACTGGCCAGACCCAATCGCAAGCGATTGGCCCAATTTCCATTGGTTCCCAATCTTTTATAAAAAATGAAATCATTAAAACCTATTAAAAATTTTGGTAGGTTATCGTCGGTACTCCCCACGTATTGAAAATTGAGTGTGCTTCTAAATCCATTCAAATATTGATAATGGTACTCTATATCCTCAAAACCATAAATGAGTTTAATCAAATGTTTATCAACATTCAACTTCTGCGGAATATCAGATTGAGTTGCCCCTGAAAGGTATTCATAGTCCTCCGTGAACAGACTAAACCCAAGCTCCACTCTATTTTTAAAGTTGACCTCATAAAGCCCCATGACCTCCAAACCATTATTCCCATACTTATAATCTGCTGTGGTATTGTTGAAGAAAATAGGCTCTTGAGTAGCAAAATCATTGTAGCTCACTGACAGGCCCAGCTCTTTCGAAAAGAGATATGGTGCCCTTAGATTTAAACCGTAGGAATTAAATACATCATATTGATAAAAACCTCCCAAAGTTATGTTCTTTCCTAACAAATTAAATTCCTGAAGTCCTATTCTAAATGCAAAATCATCATTGGACGAAGTAAAAAGGTTTGCAAAGGGAATCAAAGTAAAGTTCTCTTCGATATTGATGATAACATCGTAACTACCCAAATCTGTTTTAAAGGTTTGATAGTAGGCG
The DNA here is from genome assembly GCA_023141835.1 of Maribacter sp. GTDB lineage: Bacteria > Bacteroidota > Bacteroidia > Flavobacteriales > Flavobacteriaceae > Maribacter_A. Next base: position 17,928 of record JAGLKG010000211.1, read on the forward strand.
TGGGAAACAGATGGAAGCCTTTTAAGCCTCACAATATCCTCTTCAAGTACTAAGGAGTCTAATACGAACCCCGCCCCAGAGTTTATTAACTTTTTAATAAATGACGTACGGATTCTTTTGGCGCCCTTTATTTTGACATCTGCAATTATAGGCTGTTGTGCCGCTCCAAATAAAAAAATAAAGAATAGAATAAAAAATACATACGTCTTTATCATAGTGAGCCAAAAACCTTATACCCCAAAGATAAGTTTAAGATATTACAAAGGCGTCACGAAACGACCATGATATTCATACTATTTCAATTCAAAATCCACAACCGAAAATTGATTTACCCAATTGTCCTCACTTACGCCCATCAGGGTAAAGCTATAATTCGTGTTATTCATTAAACTTGGTGGGGCGTTCTTGGTGATATTCAAAACCACGTTGCCCAATTCATAATAAGTAAACATCCTTTCAAAAGTGTAGGTCCCAGAAAGTAAATTATCTTGGGCATTGGAAACTATTTGAAAATATATTTTAGTATCATCATATAGACCGTCGTCCCATGAAAAAACTGGCATATTCAAGGAAGTATCAATACTAGTATTCTGAGGTAAATACTCAGTGGGTTTTGACCTATGCTTCAAATGAATGGGATTGCTCAAATGCGTCTTCCCATCTTCTTCAAACGCAACAATTACCCATTTTTCAGCTTGGGCATCTACTTCGAACTTTTTTAGATAACCATTAAAAATATCGAACAGAGAATAATCTACAAAAGAGTAATTATTAAAATCGTTCTTATCGACCAAGTTGTTCTCTGTCTCAAAATATTGGATATTGACCGCTCCATCTCTCGGATATAAAAAAACACTTACCAAATTATCGTTCTCATTACTGGCAGCACAAGCAATAACATTATCCAAGACAATTTCCCTTTCACCCAGAAGGCTTTCCAGAGTGTCTTCGTTATTGATTCCATCAGTTGAACAACCTAGGAATAAACAAATAACAATAAGGAATCCAAGCCGAAACATATTAGTACATCTCATAGAAATCCCGGATAACCTCTTGTGCAGGTTTATTCTGAGGCGTAAACCTGTTATCTCCACCACCTCCTGCTTTTTCATGGTGTATAAACCATTTCCAAACATACCCCCCTGCAAACCAATCCTCGCTCCAGAATTCCTCAAAGATTGCTTTTTTGGCATTTGCCTGCCCAACTAAATTCACATTGTCATCATTCCGATCTACCAACCATGGCTTTTTAGCCGTATAATCCATACTTCGATACCCGTATTCAGTAAAAATAATAGGCCGGCCTTTCTCTTCAGAGAGGTCATTCATTTTGTTTTTATGCTTTTGCCATCCCAGACGTAATTGTTCTACGGTTGGTGTTCTTTCCTTTGATAAAGGAAAATAAGCATCAATACCTATGAAATCCATATCCTCCCAAAATGTGGTTCTTGAATATTCATCCCAATTTGCGGCATAGGTTAATTTCCCATTATAAACCTCTCGGATTTTCCTGATTAAGTCTTTCCAAAATATCGGTCTATTTGCTACAAATTGCTCCAATTCTGTTCCTATGCAGAAAAGCGCGGTATTTGTTTCCTGGGCCAAAACCGCATGGGCCAAAATAAACTTCTCATAAGATGCTTCCAGATTTTTCCAATCCGCTTCGGATTCCATCTTCAGCGTGCCAGTAAACACTCCCCGCCAAATCCATATCTGTGGCTTCAACATTACTTCTATTCCATTTTTATGAAGTATTTCAATATACTGCTTGGCCCCGCTCTTTGTCTCACCAAACCACTGTCTTTCTGTGTCAAAAATTATTTCGGGTGAATCTATTTCACGAATGAACCCAAAGGGCATAACAGCCGCATGGTTGGCATGTATATTCAATATCTCATTAACATGATGTTGGCCTACCTTTTCCCTAGAAGCGACAAAGCTGACGCCATTAATTTTTTCCTTGACCTGGCTTGCACAGGAAAACTGTAAAAAACAAATTATCAATAGCCCTAGGTTCCTCATTCATCCTCGATTAAAGTTCTAAATGTAAGGCATTTAGAATTACTTACTATAAAATAGCCCGCAATCCTATGTTAAAAGTTTGGCCTAAACCCGTATTGTTTCCTCTTAAAAAGTTAGTGTAAAGGACCTCGACATTCAAGGCATTTGTTAATTGATATTTGGCGCCACCACCCATCGCTGTATAATCTTGCGTAAAATTATTGCCCAAATCCAATCGTTGGGAATGCTGTGCCAGAACCAATAGGGTGAATTTAGAGCTCGGAAAATAACTCAAAAACAAACCAGGGGCCAAATTGAAGCTGTTGTTGGCAAAGCTATTGCCAGCCTTTCCAACACTCAATTCAGAGTTTAACTCGGCAAACAACTGCCATTCATTTCCTAGGAAAGTATGGTCGTAATAAAAACGATTTTGCCAAACATATCCTTTTTGATCTAAAAACACGCCATTTTCAGTCTCATTATCCACCAATGGGATGAAAAATGAACTTTGGATGGAAAAATTACTTGCCGAAGCAAAAGGAACAAACTTCACTGACGGGGCAATAGAGGTAATCCCCGAGCGTGCCAAACCATCCTTCCCACCAAACTTAAAAACATCAAAGGCCTTTTGATCATTTATTACATTGCTACGTATTTCAACGATAGCTCCTATATTCCAACTTTTTGTATTGCCCACACCGCTATACACTTCAATGGTCGATGTAAAAAATGTGGCACGAGGAATACGACCAACTTCAAAAGTACTTCTCGTTTCTGTATATAGGTTATTAAACCATTTTAAGTCCCATTGGCCCTTACCAACCAACTTCGATGGGGTGTACTGCTGAATATTACTTTGTTGTGGTATGGCTTGCTCATCATTTTGAGCTACGGCAGTAAATGACACAAGTATAATAAGCAATGACCCTAGAAAGTTCTTCGTTGTTTGCATTTCTTTTTCTTTAATTGATTTTTAATGTATTTCATTTAGGGTCCAATTATACTTATAGTAAGAAACCTTCGCTTTTGCAGGTAATTTTTCTGTTCTGTATGTGTTGATATAGTCAACAAGCCTTTGACCTCCTTTAGTAAAGTCCTTCTTATACCATTCAAATATTTGCGATATCCTTACTTTGTTCTTGACTACCTTAATAAAATCAGGGTCGTTCAATGCAGATTGTGTTTGTCGTTCTAATTGGTCATCTAATGTCAAGGGCATATAGGCCTTGTTTATAATGGGCGGACAGCCAAGACCTGCACAAACAAGCACAAAATGAAAACGGGGTTCTCTTGGAAATTCAGCCCTAAGCATTTTATGTTCTATATCATTCAGGCTTATATGCTCGCCCCCAATTTCGTGTTTGGTAACATCAAAAAATCCAGCTATGTCCAACGGTGATTTGATGGGGTAATTCTCTACGACTCCTTTAATGACCAATAAGTTGTATCCGTTGATCCAAAAGGCCTGGTATTCGGTAGGATCTTCCTTTGATATTCTAATTTCTTTGACCAAATCAAGCACATTATTGAGCGAATTAGTATTCTTACCTATCGCTTTGTAATCGACTCTACCATCCTTTACATAGGTGCTGAAAAACACATCGGCTTGCGCAAAATATTCTTCTTTTTCCTGTCCTTTAACTATGAAAACGGTTAATAAACAAATTAGGCCAACAGCAGATCTTTTAAACATTTGTATAAAATTTAATCATCAAATGTACTTTATGTCGATGTACTTCTGAATGTCTTACATCAAGTTCTCGAATTCAAATTACCTCAAAATATATCACATAATTATAACAGAATTAAAATACCTTGAAAATTAAGTTCCTATATTTAGTTGCGACATAAGTCCTGACAATTAACAAAAACCATATGGAACACATAGTCATTATCGGCAATGGAATCTCTGGGGTAACCGCTGCTAGACATATTCGAAAACTTTCTGACAATAAAATTACGATCATATCGGCGGAAAGCGATTATTTTTTCTCCCGTACAGCTCTTATGTATGTCTATATGGGTCATATGAAGTTCGAGCACACCCAACCTTACGAAGATTGGTTCTGGAAAAAAAATAGGATAGAACTTCTTAAAGGTTTTGTTGAAAGTATAAACTATCGGGAAAAGAGACTTCATTTAAAAGGTGCACCTGACGTTGAATACGACAAATTAATCATTGCGACAGGTTCAAAGTCAAATAAGTTTGGGTGGCCAGGTCAAGATTTAGAGGGCGTTCAGGGCCTTTATTCAAAGCAAGACCTAGAAAATTTGGAAAACTATGCCCCGAACAACAAAATTTGCAAACGTGCCGTCATCGTTGGAGGTGGTTTAATTGGAATTGAACTGGCCGAAATGCTTCGAAGCCGGGAAATTCCTGTCACTTTCTTGGTCCGGGAAAGTAGTTTTTGGAATGTGGTGTTACCTTCAGGAGAATCTAATTTAATCAACGAACATATTCTGGAACACCATATCGATCTACGTTTATCTACCAATTTGGTTGAAATAATCACTGATGAAAATGGAAGGGCCAAAGCAGTTACTACTGACAAAGGAGAAACCATTGAATGCAATTTTGTCGGACTAACTGCGGGCGTATCACCCAATATCGATTTTTTAAGGGAAAGTGGTATCGAACTGAGTCGTGGTGTAAAAGTCAATCGTCTATTGGAAACCAATATCAAGGATATCTACGCTATTGGAGATTGTGCGGAACAACATGAGGCCATCGGGAGCCGTAGGCCTATTGAAGCGGTCTGGTACACCGGCAGAATGATGGGCGAGACTGTTGCACAAACCATCTGTGGTCGAGAAACCGAATATAAACCCGGACACTGGTTCAATTCGGCCAAATTCCTGGATTTAGAATACCAAACCTATGGTTGGGTATTCAGCGAGCAGATAAAAAAAGATTATGAAAAGCATTTTCATTGGCGGCATTCTAAAGAGAAAATCTGCATTACAATTGCTTACCACGCTGATACCAATGAATTTTTAGGGATTAATACCTTTGGAATACGGATGCGCCATGAAATTTTTAACCGCTGGCTGACCGAAAGGAGACAATTGGACTATGTAATGGAATATTTAAAGGATGCCAATTTTGACCCTGAATTCTATGCACAATATGAGTCTGAGATTGTGGAACGGTTCAATTCAGAACTCGGAATGCACATTGAACTTAAAAGGAAAAGTTGGAAACGTATTTTTAAAACAGCATAAGGCAAGTATATGAAAGCAATAAAAAACATTGGCCTTATCCTTTTTTTAATAGGTCTTGGCATATTTACCTCACTAACATTCCTTGGAAAGTTTCAGGTTGATCAGAACATCTTGGATCAGGTCATTTCAGAAAAAGGAATTAAAAGTGAGGTTTTCATCAAAGAACTGCAAAATAACCTTGTTGGCAAGGAGTTCAGTGGTATGCTATCATTTTCTACCAAGATCGTCACTGCTTTGAAAATGGCAAATGCGCAACACCGAAAAAACAAGGAATATAAAAAAGTGACCTATATAAACCCCAATGATATGGCTGCCTACATTGGAAAAAAATCAGGTAGTGGTTTTATAGCCAATAATAAAGGGTTAATGTGGTTTCTGACCTTTGGGCTGGGCATTCTTGGATCTCTTATGTTCATTATCCCAAACGTTGTTTTATTAGGCAAAAAAGGGATTAAAAACGACGGCATCTATCTAGAAAATGCAACCAATAGAGGGTGGATCGCCTGGTTGGTCTTCATCTTCCTGGTTTCATTTTATCTCATTCTTTATTTCCGGTCCGAATACGCCGTGAATTGGACCTACCTGGTAGACCCAATCAGCGAAGGTATTAGTGGCAACCCAGCGGGACATTGGTTTGTTTATGGATTCATGTACTGTGTGGTTATGACGGTAATGGCCATCCGCATGTATATCAAATACAGGCACAATATGTACCAAATGGTGCGGACGACATCGGTATTGTTCTTTCAGATTATATTTGCCTTTTTGATTCCAGAAATCATGGTACGCCTACAAATGCCCTATTACGATTTCAAAAATGCTTTCCCCTTGGATTATGATTTCTTTTTTAGCTGGAATTTAAAAGAGCTTTTGGCCAGCGGTGGCATTGGATTGTTCATTCTAGTATGGGGCATTGTGTTGACCTTGATCATAGTACCCGTTATGGTTTACTTTTTTGGGAAAAGATGGTATTGTTCATGGGTATGTGGTTGCGGCGGACTAGCCGAGACTTTAGGAGATCCGTATAGACAACACTCAAGCAAATCGCTTTTTTCTTGGAAAGTTGAGCGATGGCTTGTTCATGGGGTATTGGTCTTCGCAGTAACCATGACTTTAATGACATTATATAGTTTCTTCTCTGAATCAAGCACTGTTTTGGGCATAAAAACACAAAGTGTTCAAAATACATATAGCCTTTTAATCGGGGCATTTTTCGCCGGAGTGATAGGCACAGGTTTCTATCCCATTTTCGGGAACAGGGTTTGGTGCAGGTTTGGATGCCCATTAGCGGCCTATTTAGGTTTTGTACAACGATTTAAATCCCGCTTTAGAATTACCACCAATGGTGGCCAATGCATTTCATGCGGCAACTGTTCTACCTATTGCGAGCAAGGTATAGACGTAAGGGCCTATGCCCAAAAAGGTGAAAACATTGTTCGGTCAAGCTGTGTAGGTTGTGGTATTTGCTCTGCAGTGTGCCCTAGGGGAGTTCTAAAACTGGAAAATGGACCATTAAAAGGGCGAATAAATCCAACGCAGGTGCTTTTAGGCAATACTGTGGATTTAATGGAATTGATGAATAAAAAGTAAGCAAAACTATATGACATATAATACTAAGCTTATCTCAGTGACCTTGTATAACATATTCCAGTCCAATTAATAACCCAAAAGACAAATTGATAAAATATTGTCACGCTGAGCTTGTCGAAGCGCAATCCATTAGCAATGAGATTTTACTACGTTTACATTTTACAATGTTCCGATAGCACTTACTATACAGGTATGACCAATAACCTAGAAAGAAGATTTGTCCAACACAATGCAGGATATAAAAAGAATGGTTATACATTTAACAGAAGACCTGTAAAGTTAAAATGGCATGTACACTGTACCAACCCATCTGAAGCAATTAAAATTGAAAAACAAATTAAAGGCTGGTCACATAAAAAGAAAGAAGCTCTAATAAATGAGAATTGGCAAGACCTTATAGATTTCTCTAAAAACTATACAGAGTTCGGACGTCCTGACAATAGAGATTTGTCTTCGACAAGCTCAGACTGACATTTTTTAATTTCAAACGTCATAGCAAATGGCATCAAAATTCACATATATTATCTTCATCTTTCTAGGTCTATTGACCATCCAAAAAGAAAAAGAAAAAAAATACTACAAAGACTACTATGTATCCGGCCAACTCAAATCAGAGGGTTGGCTAGAAAATGACCTAAAAAAGGGGTACTGGAAATTCTATTATGAAAGTGGCAGAATTTCAGCGCAAGGACATTACGAAAACAATAAAAGAGAAAAGTATTGGTATTTTTACGCCCTAAATGGAATTAAATCCAAGGAAGGAAATTATGTCCATGGGCAAATGACCAAATGGTGGTTGTTCTATGATGCCAAAGGCAAGATCAGTCATAAATGTCAATTAAGCAATGGAAATAAAGATGGGTACTGTCTCAAATATAAGAACGAAGAACTGGTCTCGGCCGAAAAATATCGAAATGGAAAAAAAATCAAGGAATGGTTCAATTTTGTTGATTTTCAGCGAGAAAACAAACTATCCGATTTAAAATAATGGCAAACATAAAGGTTATAATCCCTGCCTTCAACGAGGCAGATTCAATTGCCCAAGTAATACATGAAATTCCGGATATCGTTTCTGAGATTATTGTGGTAAACAATAATTCAAGTGATGAAACCGCAAAAAAAGCCCAAGATGCAGGCGCTACCGTCCTTACTGAAAACAAGAAAGGCTATGGCCATGCATGTCTTTGTGGAATGGATTATGTAGCCAAACAATCCAACCTGCCCGATATTATCGTATTTATTGACGGAGACTACTCTGATTATCCGGAAGAGATGACGAAAGTAATCAAACCTATTCTCGACCAAAGTATAGATTTTGTTATTGGAGCCAGGGTAAAGAAGAAAAGGGAAAAAGGAAGTATGACGCCCCAGCAAGTTTTCGGCAATTGGTTGGCCACCTTTTTAATGAAATTGCTTTTTAGAGCAACATTCACGGACCTAGGACCGTTTAGGGCCATAAAATATGACAGGTTATTGGCCTTGGAAATGGAGGACAAAACCTATGGCTGGACGGTGGAGATGCAGCTTAAGGCATTAAAAAATAAAATTACATATACCGAAGTACCAGTACGTTACAAAAAAAGAATTGGTATTTCGAAAGTATCAGGAACCGTAAAAGGTAGTATATTTGCAGGCGTAAAAATCCTGGGGTGGATATTTAAATATAGTTTGAAATAAAATGAGTCTGACAATCGCATACATAATCATAGCCATCTACAGTGTTGCCTTGCTGTTGATATTCTTTTATAGTTTGGCACAATTGAACCTGTTGGTCAATTACCTAGGGTATAAAAAAAGAAATCATGAGGCTCCTAAATTCAATCTTTTGAATCCCAGAGAGATTCCCTTTGTCACCATACAACTTCCGGTATACAATGAGGAATATGTCATGGAAAGACTATTGGATAATATCGCCAAAATAGAATATCCAAAAAGTAAATTGGAAATACAGGTTTTGGATGATTCTACAGATGATACCGTTCAAGATACTGCCGAAAAGATTAAGGTTTTACAGGAAAGCGGACTTGACATTCAACATATACGTCGGGAAAATCGTCAGGGTTTTAAGGCTGGGGCCCTAAAAGAAGGATTGTTGACTGCTAAGGGAGACTTCATTGCCATATTCGATGCAGACTTTTTACCAGATTCGGATTGGTTGAAGAAAACTGTCATTTATTTTAAGGATAAAGAAATCGGAGTTGTCCAGACCCGTTGGGGTCATATTAACCGTGACTATTCCACATTGACCAAAATACAGGCCTTTGCACTTGATGCCCATTTTACTTTGGAACAAGTGGGTAGAAATTCAAAAGGCCATTTTATAAATTTCAATGGTACGGCGGGTATTTGGCGTAAAGAATGTATTCTAGATGCTGGCAACTGGGAAGGGGACACCTTGACCGAAGATTTAGACCTTAGTTATCGCGCACAATTGAAGAATTGGAAATTCAAATATTTGGAGGATGTTGAAACCCCAGCTGAACTTCCGGTCGTCATCAGCGCCGCCCGCTCCCAACAGTTCAGATGGAATAAAGGGGGAGCCGAGAACTTTAGAAAAACGGTCTGGAACGTTATCTTGGCCAAGAACATATCCTTTAAAACAAAGTTTCATGGCGTGATGCATTTATTGAATAGCTCTATGTTTCTTTGTGTCTTTATTGTGGCAATTTTAAGCATTCCAACCATGTATATTAAGAACATGTACGTTGATTTGGGTGGGGTTTTTAGTGCACTGAGTTTCTTTATCCTAAGTACCATTATTCTATTTATTTGTTATTGGTTTACTTACAAGAGTATCCAAGGAAGTGGTTTGGATAATTTTGTTGATTACATTAAAATCTTCTTTACTTTTTTCTCAGTGGCCCTGGGCTTCTCTTTGCACAATTCAATTGCTGTTTTAGAAGGTCATATGGGGAAAAGAAGTGAGTTTGTACGAACACCAAAATTCAATTTGAATAGTCTTACTGACAGTTGGAAAGGAAATAAATATCTTTCTAAAAAACTTTCCCGTAACATGATACTGGAATTTGCTTTAATGGTATATTTTCTGTTTGGAATGTACAGTGCCGTTCCTTTAAATGATTTTGGCTTGTTTCCTTTTCATTTTATGCTGTTTGCCGGATTTGGCTTTGTATTCTTCAAATCGCTTACAGCTAGGGCTTAGGCATAAACCAAACTTTATTTCTTTGCCTTTTTTAAGCAGCTCGGCTTTAGTCAAATTATCTGGATTCAGATTTGTTTTCTTTTTCTACTTCAATATTGGCTTTAACAGTTATATTTGAGTTAGAGAATTAATGTGGTTTGTTGACCTCCCAAAAAAACAACTACAAGGATATGTATGGAAAAATAGTTAAACTCTTTTTAAGGTTAGGAATCGGAGTCGGATTTCTGTCCGCTGTTGCAGATAGATTGGGGTTTTGGCCCGACACCATTGCAGCATGGGGGAATTGGGGTTCATTTTTGGATTATACAGCGGTTATCAATCCATGGGTGCCAGAAACAATAATTCCAATCCTAGGATTCATTGCTACTTTAGCAGAAGCGTTGTTCGGATTATGTCTCCTTTTAGGTTTTAAAACAGAGTTGATTGCAAAATTAAGTGGTTATCTGTTGCTCATATTTGCGCTGGCAATTACTTTTTCATCAGGTATTAAGGGCGCGTTTGATTATTCCGTGTTTGCTGCATCGGGTGCTGCGTTTGCTTTGAGTCTTTTGAGCGATAAGTATTTGGAACTAGACCTTTTGTTTTCTATAAAGAAATAACAGCACTGGTATTTCCATGATTTCTCTAGAACAAAGTAGTGTAGTTAATTTTAAAACATTCTTCGAAGTATACAAAGTCCGTTGATTTTAGAATTTGTAGTACGAAACATATTTTATTTTTTCGTTTCTTCGTAAAATAGCCATTACCAACCACTATGTTTCGTAAAACCCTATCCTATTGGAGGCTTCATAAAATTCCACTTTTATTGGCAATTTTAAGCATTGGCTTTTACTATTTCTTTGCCTACCATTTAGAGCGTACGGATTTCTTAAAATTGATTACCCTTTTCGGGAGTCTGTTTTTCTTATGCTACAAGCTCATTCAATTTGAAAAATGGAATTTCAAATTTCTATTGGTCGTCGGCATCCTTTTTCGCTTGGTGTTCCTAATTGCGGAGCCCAATCTTTCGCAGGACTATTATCGTTTCATCTGGGATGGGGAATTGGTCGGTAATTTTATCAATCCGTATTTACATTTGCCCAATACCTTAATTGAACAACAGGACCTGATTGTCTCCAATGCCCAGGAATTACATCAAGGCATGGGAACATTAAGTGCGAGACACTTCAGTAACTATCCCCCTTTGAATCAATTTTTATTTGCCCTGGCAACCTTTTTGGGAGGAAAGAGTATTTTGGGTTCTGTCATAACCATGCGCATGATCATCTTATTTTCTGATCTCGCCATATTTTATTTTGGACGAAAATTACTCAAAAACCTCAACCTATCCCCTCATCTTATCTTTTGGTACTTTTTAAATCCATTGATTATAGTCGAGCTCACCGGAAACCTTCATTTTGAAGGCGTCATGCTTGCCTTTTTCGTTGCATCACTTTATTTGCTTTCAATAAAAAAATGGGTTTTGGCAGCTGTTTTATATGCACTGTCCATATCCGTGAAATTGGTACCATTGATATTTCTGCCTCTTTTCTTAAAACATTTTGGGTTAAAAAAGAGCATCCCTTTCTTTGCTATAATCGGCATTACTTCAGTTATACTTTTAGCTCCATTTTTCTCGACCGAGTTCATAACAAACTATTCCAATACCATAGGGCTTTGGTTTTCAAATTTTGAATTCAATGCGGGATTGTACAATGTAATCAAACAATTTGCCATTCAATTCGAAATAAAACCATGGAAATTGATAAAGACCTATGGTAAGATCACACCATACGTGATTATCATACTTGTATTATTGTTCACTTTTTTGAGAAAAAATCAGAAACTATCTGTCTTGATTTCCTCCATGCTTTGGATTTTGACGATTTATTATTTTCTAACTACGACAATCCATCCTTGGTACATTATATTCTTGGCCTTATTGACAATTTTTACCCAATATAAGTATGCTCTTGTGTGGTCGTTACTGGTCATTCTCAGCTACTATGCTTATTCCCAAATCAGTTTCAAGGAAAACTTGGGGTTACTTGCCGTTGAATATATTGCCGTATATGGATTTTTAATTTTCGAATTATTTAGACATAAGGGACAAAAATTGCTTTTTCGTAAAAATTGAATTCCAAGCCATGGCTTTTCAATTTAATTTGTACATTTGCCAAGTAATGAAGAACGAACTATATATTTCTGCAACTAATTGGGCATTTGCTCCCAATCGTTCATTTACACCCACACGCCGTCGCCCGTAAGGGTGTCTACTATTCTGGAGATAGGTGTGTCCATTTCCGCAAAAACTCAAACAAATCATTTTTCAATATTTTTTATTTAAACTAAGTAACAATGGAAATTGTTATTGCTAACGAATCTCATTTTAAATACGCAGAGGTCATTTGCGATACCATCGCCGAATCGGCCAAGGTTAGGGGCACTGGTATTGCCAAGAGAACTCCGGATTACATTCTTAAAAAACTTGAAAACAGGAATGCGGTCATTGCACTCGATGATGGCAAGTTTGCGGGGTTCTGTTATATTGAAATTTGGGGACATGATAAATTCGTGGCCAATTCAGGTCTTATCGTACACCCGGATTACAGAAACCAAGGTCTAGCCAAAAAAATTAAAAAAGCCATTTTTGAGCTTTCAATCAAGAAATTTCCAGCAGCCAAAATATTTGGGATTACAACGGGTTTGGCCGTGATGAAGATCAATTATGAGTTGGGATACAAACCTGTGACCTTTTCTGAACTAACAGAGGACCCCCAATTTTGGAAAGGCTGCCAGACGTGCAAAAACTTTGACATTCTCACCAGAACAGAACAAAAAATGTGTTTATGTACAGGAATGTTATATGATCCAGTATTAAAGAAAAAAAATGCAAAAAAAGAAAAAGTTAACGGCAAGGCATTTAAAAGACTAAAAAGTATAAAGGAACAACTGTTTCTTAAAAGGAAAACCAAATAAAGATTTTCGTCCAAACGAAAACAAAATAAAAATAATAATGAGCAAATTAGTATTAGCATATAGTGGTGGGTTAGATACCTCGTATTGCGCAAAGTATCTCTCCAAGGAAAAAGGGTATGAAGTTCATGCCGTTAGTGTCAACACAGGTGGGTTTTCCTCAGAAGAGATTTCTTCTATAAAAGAAAAAGCTATTGAATTGGGCGCCAGCTCCTATACTTCGATAGATGCCGTACAAACCTTTTATGACAAGGTTGTAAAGTATCTTATTTTCGGCAATGTTCTAAAGAATAATACCTATCCACTCTCGGTCAGTGCGGAACGAATTGTACAGGCCATTGAAATTGTTAACCATGCAAAAAAAATAGGTGCCAAATATATTGCACATGGAAGCACTGGGGCAGGTAACGATCAGGTAAGATTCGATATGATTTTTCAAATCATTGCTCCGGAAATTAAAATAATAACCCCTATACGGGACAATAAATTGACCCGGGAGGCTGAAATCGAATACCTCAAGGAAAACGGCGTGGATTATTCTTGGGAAAAAGCTAAATACTCTATAAACAAAGGTCTATGGGGAACATCTGTCGGTGGTGAAGAAACTTTGACTTCAAATTTACCGTTGCCAGATTCGGCATATCCCAGTCAATTGCAGGAAAAGGATCCAACGAAGGTGAAACTCACTTTTGAAAAAGGGGAATTGATTGCCATTGACGGACAAAAAGATGTACCCGTAGCCAACATTGAGAAATTAGATGCGCTTGCCTCCAAATATGCCATTGGAAGGGATATCCATGTGGGTGATACCATTATCGGTATAAAAGGCAGGGTTGGTTTTGAAGCTGCGGCATCGCTTATTATTATAAAAGCCCATCATTTATTGGAAAAACATACCTTGAGCAAATGGCAACAGTACCAAAAAGAACAACAAGGAAATTTCTATGGAATGTTATTGCATGAAGGCAATTACCTTGACGAAGTAATGCGAAATATTGAAGCTTTCTTAACCGATACCCAAAAGAATGTTTCGGGAGATGTATTCGTTTCCCTTTATCCTTTTCAATTTAGATTAAACGGCATCTCCTCTGAGCATGACCTTATGAATGCTTCATTCGGGAGTTACGGAGAAATGCATAAAGGATGGACAGCTGATGATGCTAAAGGTTTTATCAAAATACTTTCCAACTCAGGGAAAATATATAACCACGTAAACCACAATCATGATTAAGGTAGGTATTATAGGTGGATCGGGATATACGGGTGGGGAGTTGATCCGAATTTTATTGAACCACCCTAAAGCAGACATTGATTTTGTGTACAGTACCACAAGGGCAGGCAAGAAGGTTTCCTCTGCACATCCTGATTTGTTGGGGTTGACAGAATTAAATTTTACAGGAGATGTAAATCTGAATGTTGATGTGGTTTTCCTTTGTTTGGGACATGGTAATTCTACAAAGTTTTTGAATGAAAATGATTTTTCCACAGCAACCAAAATCATCGATTTAAGCAATGATTTCAGGTTAATGGCAGATTCCATTTTGAATGGAAAAGAATTTGTCTATGGACTCCCTGAATTGAAAAAAACAGATATTAAAAATGCTAATCATATAGCCAATCCCGGTTGTTTTGCGACAGCAATCCAACTGGCTTTGCTTCCCTTGGCAAATGCGAATTTTTTGAACAATCAGATTCATGTAAATGCCGTTACCGGAAGTACTGGAGCAGGAATAAGTCCATCTGGAACCACACATTTTAGTTGGCGAAATAGTAATGCTTCCTGGTATAAACCTTTTACACATCAGCATTTGGACGAAATCAATGAAAGCCTTGAGTCTCTCCAACATCAAGTTGGGGAAATCATGTTTCTACCAAATCGAGGAAACTTCACAAGAGGCATATTGGCCACCGCCTATACCCCTTTTGAAGGTAGTGAAGCTGATGCCGTTAAACTATATCAGAACTTTTATAAAGAAGC
>JAGLKG010000212.1 GCA_023141835.1 Maribacter sp.
AACCAATGCCATATACACTTGCATAAACATCAGGACACCTTATTGGTAACTTCGGCCATAGATAATTTGTTGAAAGGAGCTTCAGGGCAGGCCATACAAAATATGAATTTAATGTTCGGCTATAAAGAGGGTGAGGGATTACAATTAAAAGCTGGAGCTTTTTAAAATACAAAGTCAGAAGCTGGATGCTGGAAATATGGAGCAATAAAAAAATATGAAACACCGACAACTGTCAACTGTCAACTGTCAACTGTCAACTGTCAACAAAAAACCAAATTATGAAAATAGCCATTATAGGAGCCGGAAATCTAGGACTTTCAATTGCAGAGGGTGTATTACATAGCAACGGTGCCACAAGCATGTACTTGACCAAAAGGAATATTGAGAGTGTCCAACATTTTGAAAAATACGGGAATGTAACTGTGACGACCAATAATAGGGATGCCGTTCAAAACTCCGATATTTTAATTTTTGCAGTACAACCCCTTCATATTGGCAAATTACTGGAAGAAGTCCAAGATTTACTTACTGAAAAACATGTGGTTATCTCAACCATAACCGGTTTTAGTATTGAAAGCATCGAAAAAATTATTGGCAAAGACCAGAACATCATTCGAAGTATGCCCAATACGGCCATTTCCGTTGGAAAATCAATGACTTGTGTTTGTGCCAACGAAAAAGGGAAGAAAAAAATTGAGTTGGCCAAGGCCATTTATAATCGCATGGGACATACTTTGGAGATACCTGAGGAGCAAATGCAGGCGGCTACGGTTATCTGTGCGAGTGGGGTAGCATTTTGGATGCGTTTGATCCGTGCTACAACACAAGGTGCCATCCAGTTGGGATTTGATGCCAAGGAAGCCCAAGAATTGGCCATGCACACTTGTGATGGTGCCGCTGGTCTTTTAATAGCTTCAGGTCATCATCCCGAAGAAGAAATAGATAAGGTTACCACACCCATGGGATGTACCATTCAAGGACTGAATGAAATGGAACATCAAGGATTAAGTTCTTCCTTGATACAAGGTATTGTGGCATCTTATGAAAAAATAACCAGGATTAAGGAAAAAAGACAACTATAATAAATTGTGTCATATTACGTGGAGTAGAGATATTTCGAATTGAACATAATTATCCCATTCACAAAAATGACCCTAAAATGGATTCTTGCCTTTGTAGGAATGATAAATTGAAAACAAAATGAAATTATTTGATGTATATCCCTTATACGATGTCACTCCAGTTTCTGCTAAAGGAATCAAGGTGATTGATGACAAAGGGCAGGAATATCTAGATTTTTATGGAGGACACGCAGTCATATCCATAGGACATTCACATCCCCACTATTTAAAGCGCCTTAAAGATCAATTGGACAATATCGGGTTTTATAGCAATGCGGTCCAAAACCCTTTACAAGTGCAATTGGCCACGAAACTCGGACAGCTATCAGACTGTCCTGATTATAATCTATTTCTTTGCAATTCGGGTGCTGAAGCCAATGAAAATGCATTGAAAATGGCTTCCTTTCAAACGGGAAAATCACGTGTTATCTCCTTTAAAAATAGTTTTCATGGAAGAACCTCCGCAGCTGTCGCAACTACGGATAATGAAAAAATTAACGCTCCAATCAACAAACAGCAAAAGGTGACTTTTTTGCCTTTTAATGATATAGAAGCATTCAGTTCCGAAATCAAAAAAGGAGATGTTTGCGGGGTAATTTTAGAAGCTATTCAGGGCATAGGTGGTTTGGATGAACCTACCACCGAATTCTATCAACAAATTGCGGAGCTTTGTAAAGAAAATGGGGTGATATTGATTGCCGATGAGATACAATGTGGTTTTGGTCGAAGTGGAAAGTTCTTTGCATTCCAACACCATGACATACAACCTGATATCATTACCATTGCCAAAGGCATGGGTAATGGGTTCCCCGTTGGGGGCGTATTGATTCATGATAGCATAAAAGCCTTATACGGTCAATTGGGAACCACATTCGGAGGAAACCATCTGGCTTGCGCAGCAACTTTGGCAGTCCTAGAAGTTATGGAGAAGGAAGGCTTGATAGAAAATGCCAAAGAACTTGGTGATTATTTCTTAGAAAAGGCCCAAGAGGTTCCGCAAGTAAAACAAACCAAGGGAAAAGGATTGATGTTGGGATTGGAGTTTGATTTTGAAGTGGCTGAACTTCGGAAAAAGTTGATTTATGAAGAACATCTTTTCACAGGTGGGGCAAGCAACAAAAAGGTCCTCCGGATCCTTCCAGCATTGAACATAACCAAAGCCGATATGGACATATTTTTCAACAAACTAAAAATAGCATTGGCATGAGTTTGATTTTAAGCATAGAACAACGCAATTCGGTCCTAAATTCCATGGTCAAATGGATAGAGATGGGAAAGAATTCACTTTTGGAGGCCAACAAAAAGGATTTGAAGGACTATTCGGGCAATGACATTGCCATGTATGATCGTCTAAAGGTCGACGATGACAAAATAAAAGGGATGAAACAATCCCTATTGGAATTGGCAGGGCAAGAAGACCCCTTAAATATTGAGCGCTTTCAATTTGAGCATGAAAATGGAATGCATGTAAGCAACCGAACCGCCCCCTTTGGAACCATACTGATTATTTATGAATCCAGACCGGATGTGACCATTGAAGCCGCTGGCATAGCCTTTAAATCGGGTAATAGGATTCTATTGAAAGGAGGCAAGGAATCGTTGAACAGTAATTTAGTCCTAATCAACCTATGGCATCGGGCTTTAGAAGAAAATAATATTTCAAAAGATTGGGTTACCTATTTACAATACGACAGGTCCCAAACCCAAGCCTTCTTGGAAAATCCAACCCAAAAAGTAGATTTGATCGTACCAAGGGGCGGCGAAAGACTGATTGCCTTTGTAAAACGGCATGCCACTTGTCCCGTAATCGTTAGCGGAAGAGGCAATAATTTTCTTTTCGTTGATAAAGAGGCCGATCCACAAATGGCGTTGGATATCATTCTAAATGCCAAGGTCACAAAAATATCGGCCTGCAACGCCCTTGATAAGGTTCTGATTGCTGCCGATATGCCTAGAAAACTGGAGTTCATTCAACATTTAGTAGATGGACTAAATGAAAGCAATGTTCAAATTTTTACTGATACTAAACTTTCTAGCATTGAAGGGACTACGACAATCAAAAGTGAGGATACTTGGTATGAGGAATTTTTAGATTATAAGATTGTTTTAGGACAAGTGCCAAACTTGGACGAGGCCATTGAAAAAATAAACACCTATGGTGGGGGGCATTCGGCCACGATAGTGACGACCAATGAAGAAACTGCCAATGCGTTTATGAATGCCGTTGATACAGCAGCCGTATACCATAACGCCTCAACTCGTTTTACCGATGGAGGTCAATTCGGCTTGGGTGGAGAACTCGCCATAAGTACAGACAAATTACACCAAAGGGGGCCTATTGGATTGCAGCACTTGGTCACTAACAAGTGGTATGTTAAAGGTAACGGCCAGATTCGATAAGTAGACCTGTCAGGTTTTGAAAACCTTATAAGTCTTAAATAAAATTTCAAAAGCTCCTCCTCCTAGATGAGGAGTGATGGCTTTAAACTAAGCAAAAAAGGCGGAGGAGCCTGATTAATAACCAAAAAGTAGACCTGCCAGGTTTAAAATAATGTGGAATGAATAAAAAACGTATTCTTTTAAAGATCGGATCTAATACCTTGACCAAAGAAACCAATCAAATTTCTCGGGGCAAAATTGAGGATATTGGAAGGCAAGTTGCGGCCTTAAAAGATGAATACGAATTCATTATCGTAAGTTCAGGGGCCATAGCGGCAGCCAAGCAATTTGTGAAATTGGAACATAACGGAGCAGCTATTGATGTAAAACAAGCACTAGCAGCAATCGGACAACCCCATTTAATGCGGATTTTTCAAGAGAATTTTAGGGAATTGGGGCTACTCACTTCCCAATGTTTGTTGTCATACTCTGATTTTGATAACGCCGATGCCAAGGCCAATATAAAGAACACTATTAATGTATTGGTCTCCAACAACTTCATACCCATAATAAATGAAAACGATACCGTTGCCACTGATGAGATTCAATTTGGTGATAATGACAAATTAGCCGCTTTGACCGCAGTCCTATTACAAGTAGATTTATTGCTGATAGCAACCAATACAGATGGGATATACACCAAGGATTCAATAGAAAAAAACAAACCTGAGACCATTATCTCCGTTTCTGGGGGGCAAAGCTTGAGGAAGGAAATAAGTACGGCCAAATCTTCCCATGGCACAGGCGGTATGCAATCAAAAATCGAGGCCGCAGTCATTGCCCAAACCGCTGGTATTGAAACTTGGATTGTTAATGGGTTAAAAGACAATTTTATAACCGACGCCCTAAAAGGGACAAGTAACCACACTAAAATCAAATAATGCAAAACTACCTCTCTATAAGCGATATTGATTCACTTCCCGAATGGGTGGAAGAGGCCAAGGCCATAAAAAAAGACCCACTGAAATCAAAGTCTTTGGGAAAAGACAAGACCATAGGATTGTTGTTCTTTAACAATAGCCTAAGGACCCGTCTAAGCACTCAAAAAGCGGCTATAAATTTAGGGATGGAAGTCATTGTAATGAACTTTGGCAGTGAAGGATGGGCATTAGAGTATGCCGATGGCACCATCATGGATCAAGGTACTTCAGAGCATATTAAGGAAGCGGCCCAAGTTGTTTCCCAGTATTGCGATATTGTAGCAATCAGGGCTTTTGCTACATTAGCTGATAAAGAAAAAGATGAAGCGGAAGTTGTTTTGAACGGTTTTAAAAAGTACGCCAGCGTTCCCATTGTAAATATGGAAAGTTCTGTGGAGCATCCATTGCAAGCTTTGGCGGATGCCATAACCCTAACTGAAAATACAATCAAAACAAAACCGAAAGTTGTACTTTCATGGGCGCCCCATCCTAAGGCATTACCCCATGCCGTAGCCAATTCATTCGTTCAAATGATGCAATTGCAAGATGCCGATTTTGTTATCACCCATCCTCAAGGCTATGAATTGGACCCAAAAATCACCAAAAATGCACAAATCGAATACAATCAAGAGAAGGCATTGGAAAATGCGAATTTTATATATGTGAAAAATTGGAGTTGCTATTCGGATTACGGTAAGGTCAACAATCAAGACTCAAATTGGATGATGACCAAAGAAAAATTGGGGAACGCTAAATTTATGCATTGTCTGCCAGTACGAAGAAATGTTGTTGTGGAAGATGCCGTATTGGATAGTAATCAATCCCTAATCATAGAACAAGCCAATAACAGGACCTATGCAGCGCAAGTGGTATTGAAAAAAATATTGGAAGAGCTTTAAAAACTTACTATTGATCGAATTGAAGAATGAGTCAGAAATTAAAAAATAAGGTCGGTATCATTACGGGAGCAACCAGTGGCATGGGTAAAGCCATTGCCTTGGAATTTGCCAAAGAGGGTGCCTTGTTAGTTCTTTCCGGACGTAGTTCAGAAAGAGGTGGGGAACTAACCAGAACACTGGAAAATGCCATTTTTATTTCTGGGGACGTAAGTATCCCAGAAACTAATGAACAATTGGTGAAAGCGGCTATTGACCATTTTGGCCAATTAGATTTTATATCGCTGAATGCCGGTATATTGGGTTTAGGAAGTGTTATTGAATTACCCGTTGATGCTTGGAATACCACTTTGGACACGAATCTGAGTTCTATATTCTATTTGTCAAAATATGCGCTTCCACATTTATTGGATAGTGCTTATGGAAATATTTTGATCAATGCCTCCATTGCGGCGTTTAAAAGCTTCCCAAATCATCCAGCCTATTGTGCTTCCAAGGCTGCATCAGTAGCTTTAATGAAACAAATGGCCGTTGAATATGCTCCTAAAGTAAGAGTAAACGCGATGTGTCCAGGGCCAGTGGATACTCCGTTATTATGGGATTCCGCACGGGCATTTGAAAATCCTAAAATTGCAGTTGAGGATGCAAAAAAAGCTACCTTACTGCAACGATTGGGAACCCCCGATGATGTAGCAAAATTGGCACTTTTTCTAATATCGGAAGATTCGTCTTGGATTACCGGGACGTCAATGACCATTGATGGAGGGATAATGAATACTTAAATGAAATAGGCATAGTTAGAAAGAAAGGACCTGACAGG
>JAGLKG010000213.1 GCA_023141835.1 Maribacter sp.
AGTTCAGTCAGATTTATTCGACCATGAAAAACTTTCTTTAATTCTTACAGATTCGTTAAACATTGATGTTAAAGCAAATAACCTTCCAATTAGTAAAATAGATTATAAGGGCCCGACAGAACTAAAAATAACAGCTAAGGGTAAAACCTTCCTTTTAAATACTGATACATACTTGGTAAATACAGCACCAAAAAGTGAAGAAACAAATGAAAATGAAAAAGCCTCTGCTGATAATAAATGGGTTGCTTACACCAAAGATTATAACCTCTACATTAAATCAACTGAAACAGACAAAGTAAAACAACTTAGCAAAGCTGGTGAAAAAGGACATGAATATGCGACATGGTACGGATGGGATGATATAATGGAAGGAGAAAATGGTGAACGTCCCAAACATTTTGATGTTGACTGGTCTAAAGATAGTAAATGGATTTCTGCTAATATATGTGATTTAAGGTCTGCACAAAAGATGTATTTATTAGACTGGAGTGTTGACACATTGTATAGACCTAAATTACTTTCATACTATCGAGGCTCTCCAGGTGACACTTCAATGGTATACATGGAACCAGTTTTTTTTAACATTGAATCTGGCAAGGAAATTAAACCTGATTTACCAAGAAGCACTCATATAAACAGCATCAATGTTAGATGGTCAAAAACTCCTGGAAGAGTTTACCTTGAAAATAAAACTCGAGGCTATCAAACTGTTAATATCCATACATTCAATCTTGCTACTGAAAAACTTGAACCCCTATATTCAGAAACAAGTTCAACCAATATTGATAATTTCACATATACGCTTGCTGAAGAAAGTGGGTATATGTTTTATCTGTCAGAGAAAAGCGGTTGGAGACAATTGTACAGTTTGGATTTGAAGACAAAAAAGGAAAATTCAATTACCAATGGTGCATTTTATGTGAATAGCATTGAAAGAATTGATGAAGAAAACCAAAAGATATATTTCCTTGCTTCTGGTAAGGAAGAAGGGCGAAATCCTTATTATCAACATTTTTATAGCATCTCATTTAATGGTAAGAAGCTTGAATTACTTACCAATGAAGATCAAAACCACCAAATAAGTATTTCACCAGATGGTAAGTACTTTGTTGACAATTTTTCGACAGTGAATATCCAGACGACCACCGCACTCCGAAATACGCAATCAGGTGAAACACTACTGGAGTTAGGACATGCAAATGTTACTGGCTTGAATGGGTGGAACCCTCCAGAAATATTTACAACTGTGGCACGCGATGGCAAAACAACGCTATTTGGTGCACTTTGGAGACCAACCAATTTTGATCCTACCAAATCTTATCCAGTTTTAGAATCAAGTTATACAGGTCCTCACACCCAGGTTTTTCCTAAAAGTTATTCACGTGCATTTAGATTTCAGTCATATGCAGAATTGGGATTTGTAGTTATCGTTGTAGATGGCCTCGGTTCGTCAGGACGGTCAAAAGAATTCCATAATTACTCATATAAAAACCTAGGAGGTAATTTAGAAGACCATGTTGGAGCTATAAAACAGTTAGGAAGCCAATATAGCTGGATTGACACTACTCGTGTAGGTATTTTTGGTCATTCTGCCGGTGGTTATGATGCTGGTCATGCAGTATTGGCATATCCTGATTTTTATAAAGTAGCAGTGGCTAGTTCAGCAGATCATGATCACAGAATGGAAAAAGCCTGGTGGCCGGAAATGTATATGGGTTGGCCCGTTGACTCTTCATATCACTTACAATCGAACATAACGATAGCGGGCAATCTTAAAGGCAAATTATTGATTACTCATGGCGGTATTGACGACAATGTAAATCCGTCCGCTACCTTCAAACTGGCTGAGGCTCTGATAAAGGCTGACAAACAATTTGATATGCTCATATTACCAAGCCAGCGACATGGTTATCAAGGAGATTATCAGAAGTATTTTACAAAAATAAGATGGAATTATTTCATAAAACACCTAAGGGGAGTTGAACCAATTTGGGATTTTGAATGGGAATAAACAGAAAATAAAGACTTAGACTAACACTAAATATACGGAATTAAAACGCCACATATTATAAACGTTGTAAGTAATATTGACCAAATATGAAGAACAAAATAATCTATTTCCATTTACTACTAATCTTGTTAGGCTATAATCAGCTTAGCATCGCTCAGACCAATGCAAACAAGAACTATATAGTGAAAAACTCAACTGATTCCCTAGTGCTCAATAAAGCTACTGAAAATCAAATAAAAGCGTATAATGAATTTTTTGAACAGCATCATAAAAGACATATTGATGAATTAATTCAGCTGGTTTCAATCCCGACTATGTCTATGAAACCTGAAAACAAGCCAGAGCTAATAAAAGCTGCCGAATTACTAAAAGAAAAGCTCAATACAATTGGCTTGGAAAACACCGAGGTACATTTCACCAATGATTTACCTGTGATTACTTCAACATACACTCAAAACAAAGCTCAGCCTACCATCCTTTTTTATGGACATTTTGATGTTCAACCTGTCAATATAAAACGCTGGGATAGCAATCCGTTTAGCCCAGAAATAAGAGATGGAAGACTTTACGGCAGAGGAGCCACGGATGACAAAGGACCTTTAATAGCTCTAATTAGTGCCATAGAAGCGCTGATGACAGTCGATGGAAAGTTGCCCGTCAACATCAAACTTCTTTTAGATGGTGGTGAAGAAATGGGAAGTCCCCATTTACCAGCATGGTTAGCAAAGCATCAAGACTGGCTAAGCAATATTGATTTTGGTGTCAATGTAGATGCTATGATGCATGATGATAATCAAGGGCTGATATGGAAAGGGCTTCGTGGTGCTGCGGACCTAGAAGTGACGATTACCTCCGCCAATACCGATTTACATTCCGGTATCTATGGAGGTGTAGCGCCCAACGCTGCCTTGGCTGCCTCAAAAGTTATCGCCTCTATATGGAAGGATGATGGTACCATTGCTATTAAGGGCTTTTATGATGACTTAAAAGTTTTTTCTAAAAACGAAAGAAAAGGGATTGCTGATGCCGTTGACCCAAATCAGGAAGCAGAGGAATTAAAGAAGTTTGCCATCAATCAATGGATTGGTGAAGCTGACTACTCTTTTATTGAACGTACTTGGATACGTACTTCCATAGATGTCACAGGGTTTAAAGCTGGATATATCGAGGGTAAAGCATCTATTATACCTCATTCCGCTTGGTTCAGGATGATGGCTAGAACAGGTCCAGGTCATGATCCTGACAAAATAATTAAAATGCTAATAAAGCATATTTCGCAACAAATACCTTGGGGATTGAAAGTGGAATTCAAGGAAGGTTTGATGGGCCCAGCGCCCGTATTTGATGAAAATGATTTAGGGTTTAGAATAGGTAAAAAAGTTCTGACTGACTTCTTCAATAAGTCCCCTCTAATACTTTATTTGGGCGGCAGCGTACCTGCCTTATCATCCATCCCAGATGCTGGTGGGCCAAACTTGGTATCAGTAGGATTTCAAAGAAGTGATGAAAATTTTCATGCAGACAATGAATTTATGCGAATTGACAGCTTTAAAAAAGGTCAACGAATTTATATAAACTTGCTACATGCCTTTGTTAATCAATTAGATGACTAATATATCTTACAACAATGGTAACCTTCGTTTATCACAAGCCGGTTATGAGTCATAAAGAATGTAGGATTTGAAATCATCCAGAATGAATACTTACAAAATGATATTGTTGACCTCTATGAAATCACTTATTTGAATTTGAACCGTGTGCAACAATGGGGAATGGAGGTCAGACCCGATTGGGATCCTTTTGTGGTAGAACATTTCATTCTTGGAATTTCTAATTGGGTGCCAAGAGATTTTAACTTTGTAATTAATAATCACTACTTCAACGGATTGGTAGCTGTGGGCAGGGCCCAGAGGAGATATTATGGCGAAAAATATCAAATAGCACTCAAAGAGACTAGTAAAGTTCTTCAACTCATTAAGGATGAATTGGGTGAAGAAAGAGTAAAAGAATAAATGACGAATTGATGCGAAGAACTAATTAATAGGAAAAACGAAAGGCTAACAATGGCCTTAATTCATTGTAGTTTTGTGCTTTATCAAAATATATTATCATCTACAGCGTTAAACCGAAGTACTCGAAATCCGACCTATTAGAACATCACCTCTGATCGGCTTAGTGCCAAAATGTATGCATCTTCTAGTAAAAATCCCCGTTAGCTCCTATGTTTGTTTTTATCTGAGAAGATTAAATTTGTAAATATTATTGAAAAGATTATTAGTGCATGGAATATTAAAAAATATTTCCAAACAGCATAAAAAAGATGCGAAAAACGGTTATAGAAATACCATGCGTTTTTCGAAAATTTAAATAAGAAGCTAAAAAAATAATTAGTCGTTCCTTATTAACTATGCAAATTAATGTTAATCAGTTGTTCTATTGAAAAAAGAATGGTTTTCAAAGGTCTTGAAAAGCAAGGAAATGCTTAACTTCAGGTAAAAATATTGCAGAATATGATCGTGCAATTTGAAAATATTTTTCTGTCCATAGTTGCGCTGTATACTTTTTAAAAAAAACCTTCGTTACTATAGGCATAAACCAACCAAAAATACCAAAAGCATGAGTGGGGAGCAGATTTTTCAATTATTTGCCTATTTATTACCTGCAGTAGTCACAGGGGCAGTAGCCTTTTACTTTTTTAGATTGCATACCAATAATGAAGAAGGCAGAAGGCGTTATCTTCTGCATAAGGATTCCCTACAGAATACACTTCCCATTCGATTACAAGCCTATGAAAGAATGGCCTTGTTTTTAGAGCGTATTTCGATACCAAGTTTAGTGGTTCGTGTTGCTCCAAAATCGACAAACAAGAATGATTATGAAAACCTATTGATCAAAACCATCGAAAAAGAATTTGAACATAACCTGTCGCAACAGATTTATTTATCTGATGATTGCTGGAATATTATTAAAGCGGCCAAAAGCGCAACCATTCAAATGATTCGTAAAGCTGCTATAAGTGAAACGGATTCGGCGGATAAACTCCGTGAAGATGTGTTGAACCAAACTATGGATAAACAGTCACCTTCCGCAACTGCCCTATCGTTTGTGAAAAAGGAAATTGGGGGGCTTTGGTAGTTAACCTAAGTCTTTGACAAAACTGCATTAGCTTTTATATTGTTGGCAGCCCTCTCTCCGCAGACAAGCCTAGTTGAGTTATTTTTGCTGACATTTCGACTGCCTACCCATCCGGCAGGCGGACGCTCAAGGAGGCAAAAACCATTGTTTTCACTCCTTTGTACATTTAATTTGGACAAAATTGAAACAATGTCAATATTAATCCTGAGTTATTTCCAATTGTGAAGTTTCGATATTCTTATACTTTGCAAAGTTAAATCCACTTTCCCACCAAGCCGTCATCTTCTCTTTATTGAAAATCAATGAATTGGTGGTCAATACTACCGGGGTGTAGTAAAAATTGATTATGGCACCATTATGCTTGGCGACATATTTTCCTATCCTAATATTCTGATGTTCAATCCTATCCAGCATAAATGCAAACATGGAGGTCATTAGGGCAAAGGCATTCTTTGAAGGCATCCGATTAAATAGCGTAGTTTCGGTCTGTAAAATAACAGCATCAATTTCGGTAGCCCCCCTTTTAATGGCTTCCTCAATGGGCACCATATTTCCAAGTCCGCCATCCGCATATTCACAGCCATCCTTTCGCACCAAGCTCATGAACGGCGTATAATTACATGAAATCCATATCCACTCACAGAACTCCTCATAAGTACAATCATTTATGCTTTTGTACTCTACTTGGTTCAGTGAAAGATTGGAGACCGTGACCACGATTTCCTTAGGACCTTTTTTAAGGATTTCAAACTCTTCAACCGACAAGGTGTTCTTTATTAATTGCAGAAGATTATGGCTTTCCCCAAACGTCTTACTTCCCCTATAAAAATTCTTAAGCACGTTCCAGTGGTCAATTGCAATATTCTCAACACCATATTTTTTTTGAATAATAAAAGGGCAATTACTGAAAATACTTTCTTGGTTCACTGAAGTATAAATCTCTTTGATTTTTTTGATATTTTCCAGGGCCAAATGCGAAATGAGTAAACTTCCGGTAGATGTTCCCAAAAATAAATCGTATTTGTAGTTGAGTTCTTGTATGAGGTATTGTGCAACGCCACCAGCAAAGGCTCCTTTACTACCACCACCAGATATGACCATTGCTCTCATTGCTCTTGTAATTTACTGTTTATATAACGAAGCTCATCCCCTTTTAGTCCTTTCGAAAGGGCTATAACCCGATTTTTTTGTTTGTCGTCTTTCAGAAGTTTATCCAACAAAGTTCTTGCAAATTTTCGAAATTGCCATGAATGATGAACACTTGCATGCAACAAATCCAAAATATTTTCATCTGAAAATTTAAAGACTTCTCCTATTAATCCAAAGGCCCCTTGACGAATCTCCATTGCGTGTTCCCGAGAAGTATAATCAAACAACTCTGAAATATAGTCTTCACGCAATTCATCAGTGCCATAGTCCTTGGTCAACACAGCGAACAATAACCAGAGTAAACGTACATTTTTATTGGGTAGGCCCAATATACCCTTTGTCCGCTCCAAATAGATTGCCCTTTCTTGGGGAAAGGAAACCCAAAGCCGATACAATGCATTTTCGATGGTCACATAACTTTTATCGTCCAATAAAGGCTCATAATCACTCTTAAATTCCTTAGGGATTTTGTCAAATATTGTTGACAGTGCCTGACGTATCCGAATGGATTCGCTTTTAAAGGCAATCTTTAGGAAATTTACTGAAAGTTCTTTATGGTAATCCAATAGTATTCTTGCCTTTAGTTCCTTTGAATTTGACCCTTCCCAATACCGTTGTATTATGGCATTCTTTTCGACTAGACTTGTAGTGAGTTCCCATTTTAATTTTAAAAACTCATTCAAAGGTTTTGAGTTCGAAATCAGGTTTTCCTTGGCCGATTGAAAAGGGAATTCCTTCGCATTCAACCACAATGCTGAAAAGGAGGAAAGTTTCTTACCACTTGCCGCTTCAATTTCATTCAAAAAATCCTGAATGGTCACGTTCTTAAATTGAAATTTTTCCAAATACGATTCCACCCCGTTTTTAAATGCAATGTCCCCAACTTCTGAACGTAGCATATGTAGGGCCCAAGCCCCTTTTTCATAAAAGGTAAGGCTACTCGCCTTTGGGTTGGTCAAGGCCTCCCCTTTACCCTCTTTTGAGCGTTTATTCAATTGCTTGGCGGAATCATACAATTTCCAAAAGAAATGTTCATCCCCGAACAGTTCCTTTTCAGTCAAATAGGCATAATACGTAGCGAAACCTTCGTGCAACCAATGGTGGTTTCCATCTTTTTCGGTCACCATGTTACCGAACCATTGATGCGCCATTTCGTGGGCGTTTACATTCACATAGTTTTTGTCAACAAAGGCGGTGGAATCGACCATATAACTATCCGAAAAAATGGTGGCTCCAGTATTCTCCATTCCCGCATACAAAAAATCACGAACGGGAAGCTGTTTGTAGTTCTGCCAAGGATACCGTACCCCAATTTCCTGTTCCAGAAAATCGAATATTTCCTTGGTATAACGATAGGTGGGTTCAACCTTAAGACTGTCCTTGGGGTAGAAATAATTTTCAATCGGGACTCCACCTGTAGAAGTCAATTCTTGTTTGTCATAATCACCGATGGCAAAGGCCAAGAGATAGCTGCTCATGGGTTGTCGCATATCAAAGGTCCACGTATTAATACCATTATCCTCCTCTATCATTTGAAGTTTTCCATTGGCAATGACCTTATAATTACTGTCAAAAGCAATACTCAAGTCAAACTCAACCTTTTCGGTCATATCATCAAAGCTTGGTAGCCAGTTACTTGTGTATTTACCTTGACCTTGGGTCCATATTTGGTGAAAACTCCCTTTTATTGCTTCATGAAGTTTTAAGTTAATCGAATATTTTATCTTATTGTATTTTTCTTGCTTGCTGTTTTCACCAGATGCCGAAACCTTTAAGGAATCTGGCAATTCAAACCCTAAAAAATAAACAGTCTGCTTTGGTGTGACATTATACTTTAAATTGAGAAAATAAGTCTTTCCTTGCTTGAATTTCTTTCGAATAATGATTCGTTTGCCATCGTTTGAATATCTAACTTTCTTCTTATTCAATTCAATGGATTGAAATCCCATATTTTTTGCATCTAAAAAAACGGAGTCCACTTTATTTATAACATTAAATTGATATACGACCGTGCCTTCTATTTGTTTACTCAGGGACATAGGACGAATGCTAACTTTTGCATGGGTAAAATCGACCCTATCCTGATGTTGACCAAACAAAATTGGTGAAACAAGTAATAAAATAAAAAGTAAAAATCTGTTCATAACCATATGACTACAAAGTCTAGACCAAATTTAGCAATTTAGTATGTTGCAGTTGTATAGGGTAACCCCTATTTTTATACAATGAATGCCAATTACCTCCAGACCCCCATTACCTACCTTAAAGGTGTAGGCCCCAACAGGGCAGAGACCTTACAGTCAGAATTGGATATTTCGACCTATCAGGACTTGCTTAACCTGTTTCCCAATAGATATATAGATAAAACACAGTATTATAAAGTTGGCCAACTGCAACGTAGTAATGCCGATGTTCAGATTATTGGAAAAATCATTCACATTAAGACTGTGGAGCAGAAAAAGGGAAAGCGATTGGTGGCCACTTTTAGAGATGAAACAGGCGAAATGGAATTGGTCTGGTTTCGAGGCCAAAAATGGATTCGCGAACATTTAAAACTGAACATACCTTATGTGATTTTTGGGCGATGTAATTGGTACAATGGTAAATCCTCAATGCCGCATCCCGAGATGGAGTTGCTTAAGGAGCATGAACAAGGGGTAAAAGTAATGATGCAACCCGTTTACCCTTCCACCGAGAAATTAAGTAACAAGGGGATCACCAATAGGGTCATCAATAAATTGCTACAGCAATTGTTCATTGAAACCAAAGGTAGGTTTTCGGAGACCTTATCCCCTGCCCTTTTGCAAGAGTTAAAACTTATTTCAAAAAGCGAGGCTTTGTTCAACATCCATTTTCCAAAGAACCAGGAATATTTGGCCAAGGCACAATTTCGGTTGAAGTTTGAGGAACTTTTTTATATACAACTGCAATTACTCTTAAAAAAAATGCTCCGTAAGCAAAAAATCA
>JAGLKG010000214.1 GCA_023141835.1 Maribacter sp.
AAGCAATGCCCAAATGAACCGATTACTGCAAGGTGATGTAGGTTCCGGAAAGACCATTGTGGCATTAATGACTATTCTTTTGGCCATAGACAATGGATTTCAGGCATGCTTGATGGCGCCTACCGAGATTTTGGCCAATCAGCATTTTAACGGTATCAAAGAATTGTTGGAAGGTATACATATAAATATCGCACTATTAACAGGTTCAGTAAAAAAATCCGCTAGAAAAGTAATACATGAACAATTGGAAAATGGTGAACTACACATTCTTATTGGAACGCATGCCTTGTTGGAAGATAAAGTGCAATATAAAAATTTGGGGCTCGCCATTGTAGATGAGCAACATCGTTTTGGAGTGGCCCAACGCTCTAAATTATGGCATAAAAATGAAGTACCCCCTCACATTTTGGTGATGACGGCCACACCGATTCCAAGAACCTTAGCCATGAGCCTGTATGGGGATTTGGATATATCGGTTATTGATGAGCTTCCTCCTGGGAGAAAAGCCATTAAAACAGTGCATCGTTTCGACGCGAACCGGCTGAAAGTTTTTGGTTTCATCAGGGATGAAATCAAAAAAGGAAGACAGATTTATATAGTGTATCCTTTGATTCAAGAATCCGAGGCCTTGGATTACAAGGATTTAATGGATGGCTATGAAAGTATTATCAGGGATTTTCCGCTACCTGATTATCAAATTTCCATTGTTCATGGAAAAATGAAACCAGCCGATAAAGACTATGAAATGAAACGATTTGTACAGGGTGAAACCCAGATTATGGTGGCAACGACGGTTATTGAGGTTGGGGTGAATGTCCCCAATGCCTCGGTCATGATCATCGAAAGTGCGGAACGTTTTGGATTATCACAACTACATCAACTTAGAGGGCGTGTGGGACGGGGTGCCGACCAAAGCTATTGCATATTAATGACCAGCCATAAATTATCTTCCGAAGCAAAAACAAGATTGGAAACCATGGTTCGCACCAATGATGGCTTTGAAATTGCCGAGGTAGACCTTAAACTTCGCGGTCCTGGAGATTTAATGGGTACACAACAAAGCGGCATTCTTAATCTGAAAATAGCAGACATTGTAAAGGACAATGACATTCTCAAAACAGCAAGGCACTTTGCTATCCAGCTTTTAAAAGAGGATCTCACCTTAGAAAAGTCTGACAATTTGGTTATTAAGTATACCTATGCCCAATTAATTAAACATAAGAACATCTGGAATTACATTAGTTAAACAACTCAAGATGAGTTCAAAAACAAAAACCCCAACGATTATGTCAGGGCCTTGTTTCAAAAAGCAATTCGCTTTTTAATTGATGTCTTTACCTTTTTTAAGGTTTTCAAAATAGGTTGTAATAGCACCTTTATTGGGTTTATCCGGAACTCTCTTGGCCGCTATTTCCAAGTGTTTCAATGCTGTCTTATAGTTCCCAATGGCAGAATACCCCCTTACCAAACCGAAACCTAATCGATTTTAGATGTTACGTTCGTTAGTTGGACTACAAGATATTGATAGTCGCCTTTGTGCAAAGTTACAATTGTGTTAAAGTGATAGGCTCAAATGTTAAACTGTTATATCTCTTTGGACATCGTAATTTTTAGGTCCAATAATTTCCTATGACCACTACTTTTAATAGCTTTGCAAGCTTAGAATAAATAGAATTATGAGTTCAAAAAAGACACTATTTGACAAAGTATGGGATTCCCATGTGGTACGGAGCATAGAAAATGGTCCTGATGTCTTGTTCATTGACCGCCATCTGGTTCATGAAGTAACAAGTCCTGTCGCCTTTTTAGGCCTAAAGAACAGAGGGATCGATGTATTGCATCCCGAGAAAACGTTTGCCACTGCCGACCATAACACCCCAACAATAAACCAACATTTACCTGTGCAAGATCCGCTTTCTGCCAATCAGCTAAAAGCTCTTGAGGAAAATTCCAAAGAACACGGTATTTCATACTGGGGATTGGGGCATGAAAAAAATGGGATTGTACATGTGGTTGGCCCTGAATATGGTATTACTCAACCTGGTGCGACCATTGTATGTGGGGATTCACATACTTCAACGCATGGAGCTTTTGGGGCCATTGCCTTTGGCATTGGAACTTCTGAAGTAGAAATGGTTTTAGCCACCCAATGTATTATGCAGGCCAAACCTAAAAGCATGCGAATAAATGTTGAAGGCGCTTTAAGTAGAGGAGTTACGCCAAAAGACGTTGCTCTTTATATTATATCCCAATTGACAACCTCTGGTGCAACAGGATATTTTGTGGAATATGCGGGTGAGGTTTTCCGTGATATGACTATGGAAGGAAGAATGACTGTCTGTAATTTGAGTATAGAAATGGGCGCACGTGGCGGTATGATCGCTCCCGACGCAACTACATTTGAATTTGTAAAGAATCGTGAGTTTTCACCAAAAGACGAGGCCTTGGACAAGGCCATGACCTATTGGGAAACCTTATATACAGATGAAGGTGCCTCATTTGACAAAGAGATAACCTTTGAAGCCGCCCATATTGAGCCCATGATTACTTATGGCACGAACCCTGGAATGGGTATCGGAATCTCAAATGACATCCCAATGGCAGAAGCCGTTGAAGGTGGAGCAGCCACCTACAGAAAATCCCTTCAGTATATGAATTTCAATGAAGGTGATAGTATGATAGGCAAGGACATCGACTTTGTATTCCTTGGAAGCTGTACCAATGGTCGAATTGAAGATTTTAGGGCATTTGCTTCCATCGTAAAAGGAAGAAAAAAAGCAAGTAATGTTACGGCTTGGTTGGTCCCGGGTTCGCATCAGGTCGAAGCTGCTATAAAAGATGAAGGTATTCTTAACATTTTACATGAATCAGGCTTTGAATTACGTGAACCTGGTTGTTCTGCCTGTTTGGCAATGAATGATGATAAGGTTCCTGCTGGTAAATATGCAGTAAGTACTTCCAATAGAAATTTCGAAGGCCGTCAAGGACCAGGTTCAAGAACCCTATTGGCCAGTCCGCTTGTTGCTGCCGCAGCTGCCGTTACCGGCAAGGTAACCGACCCACGGGAATTAATGGAAAAAGAATTGGCGTAGCCAATTCGCTATTGGCTATTAGCCTTTAGTAATTCAAATAGTGATATAAAAATGAGCTAGAAGCTACTGGCCAATAGCAAAAATCTAAACAAAAATGGCATACGATAAATTCAATATACTAACAACCACAGGGGTACCGCTTCCTATCGAGAATGTGGATACAGATCAAATAATACCTGCGCGCTTTTTAAAAGCTACAGAGCGTAAAGGCTTTGGGGATAACCTTTTTAGGGACTGGCGTTACAATTCGGATGGCACTCCTAAGCAGAGCTTTGTGCTCAACAACTCCATCTACGGTGGTAAAATATTAGTGGGTGGTAAAAATTTTGGATCAGGTTCTTCCAGAGAACATGCTGCATGGGCCGTATATGATTACGGATTCCGTTGTGTTGTTTCCAGTTTTTTCGCTGACATATTTAGGAACAATTGTTTAAACATTGGGGTATTGCCCGTTCAGGTAAGTCCAGAGTTTTTGCACAAAATATTTTCTGCAATCGAGGCCGATCCCAAGGCACAAATGGAAGTCAACCTTCCTGAGCAGTCAATCAAAATACTGGCTACGGACGAAAAAGAGAGTTTTGACATCAATGATTATAAAAAAGTGAATATACTGAACGGTTTCGATGATATAGACTATTTGCTGAATCTCAAGGACCAGATAAGCGAATTTGCACAAAACACACCGCTATAATCCAAGAAGGTACTTCGCTAAGTTCATCATACTATGGTAAAGAGACGTATTGAAATAATGGATACAACCCTTCGGGATGGCGAACAGACCTCAGGGGTATCATTCTCTGTATCTGAAAAACTCACGCTGTCCAAGCTTTTGTTGGATGAACTAAATGTAGATCGCATAGAAATTGCTTCTGCAAGGGTTTCTGAGGGTGAATTAAAAGCCGTTCAGGAAATTACCGATTGGGCGGCTGAACAAGGATATTTAGACAGGGTTGAAATACTAACGTTTGTTGATGGAGGTGTTTCTTTGGAATGGATGAAAAAGGCAGGTGCAAAAGTGCAAAACTTATTGACCAAAGGTTCCCTGAACCATCTTGAACATCAACTAAAAAAGACACCTGAGCAACATTTTAAAGACATTTCCAAAATATTGGAACAGTCCCAAAAACAAGGAATTAAAACGAATGTTTATTTGGAAGATTGGAGCAATGGCATGCGAAATTCCAAGGAATATGTATTTCAATATTTGGATTTTTTGGTCGCTCAACCCGTTGAGCGTATTTTATTGCCAGATACTTTGGGTATTTTAACCCATACTGAAACCTATGATTTTCTTTCAGAAATTATACAGAGATATCCGCAAGCACATTTTGATTTTCATGGGCATAATGACTATGACCTCGGAGTGGCCAATGTTATGGAAGCTGTAAAAGCAGGGTGTCATGGATTGCACCTTACCGTAAATGGCATGGGAGAAAGGGCAGGTAATGCCCCCATGGCCAGTGCTGTGGCGGTCATTAATGATTTTCTTCCAGAAGTAGGGATTTCAGTCAATGAATCTTCCCTGCATAAAGTAAGCAAGCTGGTATCTGCATTTACGGGATTCGGAATTCCTGCCAATAAGCCTATTGTAGGTGATAATGTTTTTACACAAACAGCTGGAATACATGCAGACGGAGATAGCAAAAAGAACCTTTACTTTAATGATTTATTACCTGAACGATTTGGTAGGAAGCGTAAATATGCTTTAGGCAAAACATCAGGCAAGGCCAATATACAAAAGAACCTTCAAGAGTTGGGATTGACCCTAAATAATGAGGAATTAAAAAAAGTAACCCAGCGTATCATTGAACTGGGTGACAAAAAACAAAGGGTCACCAAAGAGGATCTACCCTACATTATTTCGGATGTTCTCAATAGTGGGGATCATCAACAAAAAGTATTTGTCAAATCCTATGTACTTACCCATTCCAAAGACCTAAAACCTTCCACTACAGTTTCTGTTGAGATAAACGGAGAGCGACATGAAGCACATGCACAGGGAGATGGACAGTATGATGCTTTTATGAATGCTTTACGAAAGGTCTACAAGTCAAAGAAAATGGATTTTCCTAAACTTACTGATTATGCCGTAAGGATACCCCCTGGCAGTAATTCCGATGCCCTTTGCGAAACTATAATTTCCTGGGACAATAATGGCAAGGAATTCATTACCCGGGGCCTCGATTCCGATCAAACGGTATCGGCCATTAAGGCCACAGAAAAAATGTTGAATATTATTTAGAAAATATAGCCATGCGCTCATCGCCTTGCGCATTAGGCAAAATCAAACCAACTAAAATCACGCTAAGCGAACGGCGATTAGCGAAAAGCAATTAAAATGAAATTGAATATAGCCCTTTTAGCAGGAGACGGAATAGGTCCAGAAGTCATAGACCAAGCCGTAAAAATATCAAATGCAATAGCAAAAAAATTCAATCACGAAATCAATTGGACACCTGCATTGACGGGAGCCGCTGCCATTGATGCTGTTGGGGAACCGTATCCCGATGACACCCATGAAGTTTGTGCCAGCGCCGATGCTGTCCTTTTTGGAGCCATAGGACATCCGCGTTTTGACAATGACCCCTCGGCAAAAGTAAGGCCAGAACAGGGATTGTTGAAAATGAGGCAAAAATTGGGCTTATTCGCTAATGTTAGACCTACGTTTACTTTCCCATCCTTAATTGATAAATCACCTTTAAAACGAGAACGTATTGAAGGAACTGATTTGATCATCCTCAGGGAACTTACTGGAGGTGTCTATTTTGGAGAGCGTGGAAGAAAAGATGATGGCGAAACTGCTTTTGACACCATGACATACCAAAGGTTCGAAATACAGCGTCTCGCCAAAAAAGGATTTGAAATGGCCATGAAACGCTCCAAAAAACTTTGTTGTGTCGATAAGGCCAATGTATTGGAGTCTTCACGTTTATGGAGAGAAACGGTACAGGCCATGGAAAAAGACTATCCTGAGGTTGAAGTATCGTACGAATTCGTAGATGCCGTGGCCATGCGATTGGTACAATGGCCAAAGGCTTATGATGTAATGATCACTGCCAACCTTTTCGGAGATATTTTAACCGATGAAGCCTCGGTTATATCAGGTTCAATGGGGCTAATGCCATCTTCTTCGGTAGGAAGCAAGGTATCATTGTACGAGCCTATACACGGTTCGTATCCACAGGCAGCAGGCAAAGATATTGCCAATCCGTTGGCAACCGTATTATCAGCGGCAATGCTGTTCGAGGATATGGATTTAAATGACGAGGCCCAAGCCATTCGTGACGTGGTGAACAAATCCTTGGCCGAAGGTATTGTGACCGAGGACGTAGCCGAAGGTGGTAAAGCCTACAAAACCAGTGAAGTTGGTGATTGGCTTGCAGCGAATATTTAATCACGATACTGTCAGTTCGAGCGGAGTCGAGAACTAATTGATATAATCTGTAGGTATCCGCATTGCATCCGGAGCGACAAATATATTTTTTGTTTGAGAGACCTGTCAGGTTTCCTACCAAAG
>JAGLKG010000215.1 GCA_023141835.1 Maribacter sp.
TCACTCATTTGCGGTTGTATTTTGGAATTCCATCGTTGTCTAAGGAATATCTCATTGGTTTTTGTCCCATAAATCATACTTGACAATAATCGCGCAGTGTTTACGTTGCCCCCGGGATTGTAGCGCAAGTCTAAAACCAAATTGGTCACCCCAGCGGCCTTAAAATCGCCAAATGTATTGTTCAAGTCCTCATCAAACTCATTGGTAAATCCATGATAGACCAAATATCCTATTTTTTCACTGCCTATATCAAAAGTCTTTGAGAGGAATACAGGATTTTCAACCAGACCATCAAATTTGGTCAGCGTAACTTCTTTGCCGTTGGGAGTGACCGTATTGTCAGCAATATCTGCCATATTCAATGTATACGTATCATTGTCACCAAATAGTAAGCTCACATAATTGGCATTAGTTAGGGTTTGACCGTTGACCCCCGTGAAAATCTCACCTCTACCAATGTTCTTGGATGAAGCATCTGAATTTGGCACTATATAGCGTACGTATCCGAGAATATCATCCCCTTCTGAGAATCGTATCAAACCAAATTCGAGTCCGTTACTTTTGGAAATTCCAGCAAAGGCCTGTGTGAGTTCTTTGTAATCATCCGAATAAAAACTAAATCGATCTTCACCAAACAATAGCTTATCATCAAAAAAGACACCTGGATCGGTTTCCGAGCTAAGAAATTCTGTGTAATCTGCTGAACTAGTAAACCGGTCATCTGCCAAGTCAGGTACATCTTCTTGCCAAAAATACCAGAAGTTCATGGCCTTCCACATGAAGTTCTGAACCTCGACCCCAGCTGATGGGTCAGGGTCAAAAGTTTTATTTATGTCGAAACCATCATCACTTTTAGAACAAGAGAGAACTAAGAAACTAAGTAATAAAAATATATTCTTTTTCATTTAAGCACAATTATTTGAATTAAAATGCTTTAGGAATTAGTATTATTCCATCTCCGATTTAAATTTCATCTGTAACGAAGTAGGGATTTTATTCAATATCAAAGTACTGTTTAGTGCGTTTGCCATTTTAGAACTTGTAATCAAGTTTACAGGAATTTGCACATTGAAATCACGCTTTGCGCTTATACCTGTTATTTCCTGAATAGCCCTTGCCAGTAGCGGTTCATCAATGTTCCCAAGAATTCCCAAGTTGGCAATATCTTCTTCAAGTTCTATGTCAGGTAATAGTCCGTCGGCGTAGTCTGAATAACCAGCGGCATTTTCAACCGTGCTTACTATGGGCTGAAGCCCCCATTGGTTGGCAGGATTAATTTTATCCTCACGATCTGGGTCATAGAAATTACCATTTTCAAGGTCATCAACAAATGTAAATGACCCTTGATTCTTACCCACTGTTGTTGTTCCGATATGAACGACCTCTAAATAGGGGTCTAGCCCATTCATGACTAATTCGCTTGCTGAGGCGGAACTGTCCGTAGCCAGAATATAGACTCTGTTCAGGTTTAAACTGTTTAAGGCAGTGTTCATATTACCAAATGCGGAACCAGTTGTACCCACAAAATAATCCTCAACATCGGAAGGCTCTAATGTTGCTTGTATCTTTTCATTATATCTTATCTTATAAAAAATGTCGTCAGTATTTGAACCATAGATTAAACTGGCCAATATGCTTGCTGTATATCCTTTACCCCCTGGATTGTACCTTAAATCTAAAACCAAATCTGTTACTCCTGCCGCTTTGAGTTCACCGAACTCAGTATTTAAATCTTCACCTGAACCTCCTGTGAAATAGTTGAACATTACATATCCAATTTTTTGGCCACCTACTTCTAAAACTTTGGAGAGTAGCAAAGGATCTTCTACTAGTCCATCTTCTTTAGTCAAGGTCACCTCTTTATCATTTGGGACTATGGTGTTGTCAATAATATCGGCCATGTTCAAGGTATATGTATCTTGATCACCGAACAATAGGTTAATAAAATTATCTCGATTTAATGAAGTGCCATTGACACCTACAAAAATATCACCTCTGACAATTTCCTTTGTGGAAGCGTCTGAATTTGAAACAATATATTGAACAAAGCCAAAAACATCACTGCCTGTTCCATAAAGCGAAAGTCCAAATTCCAAACCATTACTTTTGGTAATCCCGGCCAGCAAATTCGTTAAATCTTTATAATTTTCGCGATAACCACTAAACCTATCATCGATATGGAGTAGCTTTTTTTCAAAGAAATCTGATGGGCTAGGCGTAGCCGCCAAGAATTCTTCATATTCGCCTTGAGTTGCAAATCGGTTGTCGGCTATATCGGGAACATCACCTTGCCATAAATAGTAAGCATTCATGGTTTGCCACATAAAATTTTGAACTATGATGTTTACTTCTTCCTTGGGCTCCTCTTTAGGCTCTTCCGTTGTATCTTCATTAATCGGGTTTACTACTACGTCATCACCCTTTTTACACGCAGTTGATAAAAGCCCCAATAAAAGGAAAAATAAAAAATACTTTTTCATAATTTTCTTTTTTAGCTTTGATTAATGAATACCTTCAATCATCATTTCAAGATTGGAACGAAGAACGAAGAACTTTCATTACTTTCTCCTAATTGATTAAATACGCAATTTTTTAGACAATAGACGTCCAATTTACTTACATATTGAAGAATAAAAAATTATTTGTAACAAAATTCGTTGTACTTCGTCTTGCTTATGTAAACTCCTTAAAAGGGAATACAAACAACTAAACCAAAAAAGTGAAACAGTCGGAATTTTTAAATGTGGTAATGCCCTTTAAGGATAAGCTGTACAGATTGGCAAAAAGATTGTTGGTCTCTACAGAAGAAGCTGAGGATGCAACACAGGAGATATTAATGAAGCTGTGGTCTAAAAATGATAACATAGGCAAGTATAACAATGTAGAGGCTTTTGCCATGACGATGACGAAGAACTTTTGTTTAGATCGACTAAAATCAAAACAAGCGGGAAACTTGAAATTGGTTCATAGTAATTACGGAGATGATAATTCCTCCTTGCAAAAACAAGTAGAAGCCAATGATAGTATAAGTTGGGTCCAAAAAATAATGGAAGAGTTGCCGGAACAACAAAAAATGGTATTGCAGTTACGTGATGTGGAGGAATATGATTTTGACGAAATAGGTGAATTATTGGATATGAAACCCACCGCTATACGTGTAACCCTCTCGAGAGCCCGAAAAACAGTAAGAGAAAGATTAATGCAAAAACATAGTTATGGAATTGGATAGAATAGAAAAACTATTGGAAAAATATCTTAACGCTTCTACCTCTATTACCGAGGAAAAAGAGCTGAGAACATATTTCTCACAAGAAAGTATACCAACACATCTTGAGCAATATGCCCCCATGTTTCAATATTTTTCAATGGCCAAGGAGGAACGGTTTACTAAGCAGGTGCCAATTCCGATAACCGTCAGAACCAGAAGGGTTTATTTCAAGTGGGTTTCCGTTGCAGCAGTGGCAGTCCTGATGTTTGGCATTTATTTTGGGAAGGAATACCAGAAACAAAAAGAGATAGATTATGCGTACAGTGAAACCAAAAAAGCATTGAGTCTTTTGGCAGACAATTTTAGTCGAGGAACTGAAAAAGTGGCCTATTTAAATGAATTTGAAAACACAAAACAAAAAATTTACAATAGCAATTAATATTAAAATCATGAAGAAAGTTATAGTAATACTAGTAATAGCAGCCCTGCCGGTTTTGGGCCTTTCACAGTCTGTCTTTGATAAATATGAAGACTTAGACAATGTAAGTGCCGTAGTGATCAATCAAACTATGTTTAGACTGCTATCAAATGTCGAGGTTGAGGTAGATGACCCTGAGTTAAGAGATTATAAAGACATCGCCCAAAGCCTTAAAAGTCTAAAGGTATTCATTACGGAGGATAGTGAAATATCAAAGGATATGATGAATACTATGAATCAATATCTTAAAAGTGCAAAATTGGAAGAGTTAATGCGGGTAAAGGACAAAGATGTCAATGTGAAATTCTATATCAAAAGTGGGAAGGATGAGGACCATGTTAGCGAACTTTTGATGTTCGTTACCGGAATGAAAAATGTAGACGTAGATGTTAATGGTAGGAAAATCGAAACCGTATTACTTTCATTGACAGGAGACATAGACTTAAACAAAATAGGTTCCCTTACCAAAAAGATGAACCTTCC
>JAGLKG010000216.1 GCA_023141835.1 Maribacter sp.
CATGTAACAGAACTGTTGATGTTCGTATCTG
The DNA here is from genome assembly GCA_023141835.1 of Maribacter sp. GTDB lineage: Bacteria > Bacteroidota > Bacteroidia > Flavobacteriales > Flavobacteriaceae > Maribacter_A. Next base: position 32 of record JAGLKG010000216.1, read on the forward strand.
GCATGAAAAACATGGAAGTTGATGTACATGGAAGAAAATTTGAAACCGTTCTGGTCTCAATGACAGGGGATATAGATTTGAACAAAATCGGCGCTCTGACCAAAAAAATGAACCTCCCTCATGAATTGAATGGGGCTGTAAAACATAACTAAACATTAAACCATAGTCGATTACTGTTTATTGCAGTAATCGATTTTGAGCACTTTATAAAGCAATCGATAAAAACGAAAACATGAAAAAGATAGTGAATAGTCTTTTAGTTGCTGCAATGCTGGTATTGACTAGCTGTTCCTCAACAAAAAGCCTTCAGGAATATTTCGTGGACAATTCCGATAATCCTAATTTTCTTTCCGTAGACCTTCCTGTAAGCCTTTTAAATATGGATAAGGTTGATTTGAACGATGATCAGAGGGAAGCGTTGAACTCTCTAAAAAAAATGAACATCCTGGCATTCAAAAAGAGCGATTCCAATGCTGCCGAGTTCGAACACGAAAAAGCAAACGTTAAGGCTATTTTGAAAAACGGGAAATTCATTGACCTGATGAAGTTGAATACGAGTTACGGGAAAGGACAAATCAAATATTTGGGTGATGATGAAATGATAGAAGAGGTTATTATTTATGGAGATAGCGACGAAAAAGGCTTTATGCTGATACGCGTATTGGGTAACAATATGAAACCTGCGAATTTGGTGAAGTTCATACAAGTCATTCAAAAATCGGACTATAAAGGCGAAGGATTAGGCGAAATAGGAGATTTCCTTATGAGGTAAATATACAACAGACCAATAGCAAGTAAACCTGTTTGGGAGATTTTTCCCAAACAGGTTTTTGTTTTTGTACATCAGGTCTGATAGTGAAGCGTCTAAGAACCCAATAAATTTTGGGTTCTAATTATTATATTCGCTTAACTATTAACACTAACTGTATATTTAAAATGGAAAAACTAGAAGAATGGATTAATTACGGAATTGATTTGGCCAAGGAATTTGGGCCAAAATTACTTACAGCGATTTTAGTTTATGTTATCGGATCGTGGATCGTCAAAAAAATTGTAGGTGTCACCCGAAAAATGATGGCAAAAAGCAATTACGATGAATCGCTACAGAATTTTCTTCTGAATCTAATATCCTGGACCCTAAAAGTGTTCTTGATCGTATTGGTAATTTCCCAGTTGGGAGTTGATGTTACCACTTTTGCCGCCATAATTGCAGCAGCCGGTCTTGCCGTGGGATTGGCCTTACAAGGATCACTTTCTAATTTTGCAGGAGGAGTCTTGATAATGATATTCAAACCCTATAGAATAGGGGATTTGATTGAGGCTCAGGGAGAAATAGGTGTTGTAAAGGAAATAGAGATTTTTATGACAAAGATGACCACTCCGGAAAATAAGCTTGCCATTATTCCAAATGGCGCCATGGCTAATGGAAATATTGTTAATTATACCACTGAAGGTAAAATTCGTGTTGATACTACCATAGGGGTGGGTTATAATGAGGATATTAAAAAGACCAAAGAAGTTTTGTTGAAAGTTTTGACTTCCAACCCCTTGGTATTGAAGGATCCAGTACCCACAGTTAATGTATCTGAATTAGCAGATAGCTCGGTTAATTTTGCGGTTCGCCCTTTTTGTGAACCCGAACATTATTGGGATGTTTATTTCGCTACTTATGAGGGTTGTAAGCTGGCATTGGATACTACCGGAATCGAAATACCTTATCCACACTCTGTGGAAATCCATAAGAAATCTTAGATAAGCAGCCGGAGCTGATAGACCTGCCAGGTTTTTAATACCTGGCAGGTCTATTATATTCCAGTATAACTTCCAGGTGTTATTACCTTTAGTTCAGATTTAATGGTATCCGAGATATTAAGGGTATCGATAAAATTGGCAATGGTTTGCTGGTTTATTTTCTCGTTCGTTCGTGTAAGGCCTTTCAATGCTTCATACGGGTTCGGATAGCCTTCCCTTCTTAAGATAGTCTGGATAGCTTCGGCCACTACGGCCCAGTTATTTTCTAGGTCCTGTTCAATTTTCGTTTGATTCAACAAAAGTTTGTTCAAACCTTTTAAGGTAGATTGAAAAGCGATGAGGGTATGCCCAAATGGCACTCCGACATTTCTAAGAACCGTACTGTCTGTCAAATCCCGTTGTAATCTTGAAACCGGTAATTTGGCAGATAAATGCTCAAATAAGGCATTGGCGATGCCTAAATTGCCTTCTGAATTCTCAAAATCTATAGGGTTTACCTTATGCGGCATAGCCGATGAACCCACTTCTCCTTTCTTTATTTTTTGCTTAAAATACTCCATAGACACATAGGTCCAAAAATCCCTGTCCAAATCCAATATAATGGTATTGATACGTTTTAGAGTATCGAACAATGCAGCCATATGGTCGTAGTGCTCTATCTGAGTTGTGGGGAAAGAATGGTGCAAGCCCAATTTTTCTTGAACGAAACTTTTTCCAAAATCTTTCCAGTCAATTTCTGGATATGCAATTTGATGGGCATTATAATTTCCCGTGGCACCACCAAATTTGGCTGCAGAAGGAATATCATTTAATAAATTAAATTGTTCTTTTAATCGTTCTACATAAACGTCAATTTCCTTACCTAAACGGGTAGGGGAGGCCGGTTGCCCATGGGTTCGTGCCAATAGCGGAACCGTAGCCCATTCCTTGACCAATTCCTTTAGCTTATTCAATACCTCAAAATACTGAGGTACATATACATCATTCATTGCCTCCTTGATTGAAAGAGGAATAGCCGTATTGTTGATATCCTGGGAGGT
>JAGLKG010000217.1 GCA_023141835.1 Maribacter sp.
CGGGTCCCTATCCAATTATAGGTTTTGCCATCAACATAAAGTAACGTACCTTCTAGCTCGTCACCCTCCAAAGATCCTTCGAATTCCAATGAATTACCAGATTCCCATTGAGGGGGTATTGAAAAATTGAACTTCCCATCCTTTATTTTTATCTCAGAGATTGGTCGTGCGCTGCCATTTAAGAATACAAACCGACCTACTAGGGTGCTAATACCTGAATGACTGACCTCTAACCAAGATGGTACTTCATTACCGTCATAAGAAAGGGTTAAATTCCACTGACCCTCAAGGTTTTTGGCATCCTGGGCATTCAATTGAAATGAAATTGTAGTGATGAATAGAAATAGACAAATCTTTACTGTTTTAAATATCATTTTATTATGGTTTTATAGAAATTTAGTTATACACATTTTCATTCCTGGCAGCCCTTCGTCCTACGGGTATCGATTAGATAGATTATTTTCCATTCATCTCCATCCTTAAAAAGTTGGAAGGAGTTCACCCCACAATGGTGAAAGCTGTCATTAAGCCAAAATTCATAAGGGGTCCAAGCATTTGCCATGGCACCATCTACTTGAATATTGAAAGAGGTTAGTTTCTCTTGAAAATGTACAGAATCAGGAATACTCACGATGGATTTCAAAAACTTACCAAAATTCTCTGTGCGCATGACACTTACACCTTCCTTGTTTCTACCAATGGTTTGGGCAATAATTCCACCAGAAACCGTTTTTTTGATGAGCATGGAGTCCTGCTTGTGAAAACCCTCGAAAAATGCCTCAATGGTATTCTGTACTGCCATTTCATCAGGGTCCTGCGCCGAAAGACCAACAAAACATACCAGTAAAACCCCTAATACCAATCGTTTCATGTTTTTCAAATTTCTCCAAAAATAGTTTAAAAAAAGAAATACACAACCTTGTTGGTACCCAATCCGATAATTCTAAAACAATCCCACAAAATCATTACATTTATTGCATCAAAAAAATCCAAATGTCTACTGCCAAAAAAGAATACAAAAGAGTTACCGTAAAATCATTGGTTGATATGAAAAAGAACAGTGAGAAAATTTCAATGCTCACCGCTTATGATTATTCAATGGCTAAAATTGTGGATGCGGCCAATGTCGATGTAATTTTGGTCGGAGATTCGGCTAGTAACGTAATGGCTGGACATGAAACCACCCTACCCATTACATTAGATCAAATGATCTATCATGCCTCATCGGTAATCAGGGCAGTAAATAGAGCACTCGTTGTAGTGGACATTCCTTTCGGAAGTTACCAGAGTGATCCTAAGGAAGCACTTCGTTCGGCTATAAGAATCATGAAAGAAAGTGGTGCCCATGCAGTAAAAGTTGAAGGGGGAATTGAAATCAAGGAATCGGTAAAAAGAATTTTGAATGCCGGGATTCCTGTTATGGGACATCTTGGTTTGACCCCACAGGCCATCTATAAATTTGGAACATATTCGGTCCGTGCCAAAGAAAAAGAGGAAGCAGAAAAATTAATTGAAGATGCACAGTTATTGGAACGTCTGGGTTGCTTTGCCATCGTTCTGGAAAAAATACCAGCAGAGTTAACTAAAAAAGTTTCCGAAAGTGTATCAATCCCAACAATAGGTATTGGCGGCGGCAAACATGCTGATGGTCAGGTGCTTGTAATTCACGATCTCTTGGGAATGACACACGAATTCAATCCCAGATTTCTTAGGAGGTATATGAATCTCTATGAAGAGATGGGCAATGCCATTTCCCAATACGTGGAAGATGTAAAAAGTAAGGACTTTCCTAGCGATGATGAACAGTATTAAGATTAAAAGGCATGTTAAAACGTATTGTTATTCTAGCAATTGTAACCCTTAATATTGGTTGTGACCAGATATCCAAGGAGATAGTTCGCAAAAATGTGACCCCCATGGAATACATTCAGGTCGTCAATGATAATTTTATTCTGACCAATGTAGAAAATACCGGAGCTATGTTGGGTTTCGGAAAAGGCCTCTCCCCTATTTTGAAATTGATTTTTTTACAAGGGCTACCATCTATTGTATTGTTGATTCTATTGGCAAGGATGCTGAAGAAAACGAATTCAAACCGGTGGTTGGTACTGGCTTTTGCCTTTGTTGTTGGAGGTGGTATCGGAAATTTAATAGATAGGATCGCCTATGGTTCCGTAACCGACTTTTTTCAGATTAAATTGGGGATTTTTAAAACGGGAATCTTTAATATGGCAGATGTGTCGGTTACCATAGGAGTTTTATTGATCCTGTTTTTATCTATAGGAAACAGAAAATTATCGATATAGAAATGTCGAAAATCGTATCTACTTCAAAAAATCTTCAGATTCTTTACGAAGACAACCATCTCATTGCCGTTAACAAAAGGCCTGGCGATATCGTCCAGGGAGATAAAACCGGGGATAAACCTTTGAGTGAGGTCGTAAAAGAATATATCAAGAAAAAGTACAATAAGCCTGGAAATGTGTATCTGGGCGTGGCACATAGACTTGATAGACCGACTTCTGGAATAGTGGTTTTTGCAAAAACATCGAAAGCCCTGCCCCGGCTTAATAAATTATTTGCAGAAAAAGAGGCAAAGAAAACATATTGGGCGATTGTTAAAAATCAACCGGAAAAGACAAAAAATGTGCTTGTTCACTGGCTCCTTAGGAATACAAAACAAAATAAATCGTACGCTCACAAAAAGGAGGTTCCCCTTAGTAAAAAGGCAATTCTAGAATACCAGATGATTAAGAGGTTGGACAATTACTGCCTAATGGAGATTGATTTAAGAACTGGAAGGCACCATCAAATCCGAGCTCAACTTTCAGCCATAGGAAGTCCTATTAAGGGAGACCTCAAATACGGTTTTGATCGCAGCAATAAAGACGGAAGTATTCACTTACATTCCCGAAGACTTTCATTTATCCATCCCGTAAAAAAAGAAAAGCTCGAATTAGTCGCCGCCCTCCCCCATGATCCCGTTTGGAACGCTTGTTAATGTATTTCGCTGTACTAAATACACGACAGTAATTATTTTGAAGAACGAATACTTTCTATAACCACCGACCCTAAAATGAGACAGCCTCCAAAAACCGTTGTCAACTCGGGTATTTCCGATAGAAAAATAGCTCCTATAATAATCCCATAAACGGGCTGTACACTGCTCATAATACTAATTGATGTCATTGAAAAGTGCTTAAATGTCATTAGAAACAGTGTATGTCCAATAGCCGTTGTCAAAACGGCCAAGGCAACGATACCCTTCCATTGCTCAAACAAGGTTGTTCCATCGACATAGAACAGGGCGGGAAATAACAACAACCCTATGATAGCTGTTTGGTACACCATTAACATAGACCCATGATAATGCTTTACTTTTACTTTAAGGATTATATTTCTCAAGGCATAAAACAGGGCAGACAAAACCCCAATACCAATGGCCATTGTATGGGAATTTTCCAAGCTGAAGTTCGGGGCAAGAAAATAGATTCCAAGGAGGACGAATGCGGCCAAAAGCAAATGGATTTTTTGAAATTTGGTTTTCAACAAGAGTGGTTCCAAAAAAGCGGTTATGATCGGATAGGTGTAAATTGATAACATCCCAATAGCGACACTCGACATTTGGAGGGCATAAAAATACGTAACCCAATGCAGGGCCATTAATATACCACTGAGGATTACCAAAGGCAAATCAGATTGCTTTACCTTTAATGAAATTCCTTTCCATCTACAAAACAGCAACAAAATAAAAAATGCCAAAATACCCCGTGATGCAATGATCACCGGAACTGGTAAATCAATATACCTTCCCAAGGTTCCAGAAGTGCTTATGAAAATAACGGCTAAATTTATCTCCAATAAATGAGATAAGTGCAGGTTTTTATTTGTCAAATTGAAGCTTATCTTGTATGTTCCATAGCCTTTTCACGAATAATCTGGGCAACAGGTTTGTTTTCCAAATGGCTTTCCAACCAAGACAAAATATCCAAATATAGAAAAGCTCGCTTTTCATAAGGGTGATTCTCGTATTTTTTTAGCTCATTGTATAATTTTTGAAATTCGTTACGTAATTCGTGGGGATAAATACTACCCAAATTACGCAAGAACTTAATCATCTCTTTTTGTACCGCATGAAGGTCGTTCATTTTCATCAAAAACTTGTAAGTGCTTTTTAATTGCAATTCCAAATGGTAATCCATTCCTGCTTCATAATGGGCAACCAAGCTTAAAACGCGGGCAAAACACATTAAATCTTCCCTCATTTTAAGATTTTTATTGTTAATGATCCTCTTTAAATACAGGATACAATTTTTAGTATCTCCATTTCCAAAATACAAGGAGGCAATCTTATAATACAGGACCATGATGTGATGGGCATCTAAACGATCTTTATGCTTATTTATACCATACTCGATTATTTTCACAAGATATAGTCCCCTATTGAAGGTGCCCTCAAGAAAATGGAGGTTTAATTTATTTGCATTTATATACAAAAAGGCCAAAGAGGCAATATTGTCATTCTGGGGAAATTCCTTTGAAGTGACCTGAGCCTCTAGTCGTTCAAGTGTTTCTTTAAATTGAGAGCTATATTTCACGTAAAACAAGGACTCTAATAAATAATGGTTTCCCTTCAAAAAGAATACAGGATTCAATTGGATCATCTTTTCATTCTCATAAAAAAGATTAACCCATTTATTGGAATATTTATAACACGAAAGAAAATCCTGAATTAAAAAACTATACCATAAATGCGCTTTATATAGCCACAATTTTTCTCTGAAGCCTAGGTCATCAATATTGTATTTGGGCAATTGTTTTTTAAAATATTCCTCGACGTTTTTATAATCCTGATCATTGCGCACATATCCCACTTTCAACATCAATCCGTATAGCTGTAGCGACAGATTGGAAAGTTTACTAGTCATCACATTTTGCTCAGATAATTGTTTGGCCTGTATGGCCAATTCATCTGCCCGATCAGGAATACTTCGGGTAATGTATTGGGTCTCTATAATTTTCTCAAGTTCAACGATTTCGTAGGCGACATTCTTTTCCTCGTTCTCAATAGCGATATATTTGGCTTTATCCAGTAGTTTCAAACTCTGCTTATACAGACCTTTCTGATAGAGGATTGTAGCAAAATCAAGTTGTTCACGTAATTGCACCCTAATATTCTGATTTACCGGATTCAACCTCAAACTTACCAATATCTGTTTGTAGAGATGTGCCTTTAGGTTTGAGATTTGAGACTTTTTGACAATACCACTATCCAAAATTATCTTTTCGTCATATCCCTTAATCTTATCCAACAAGTTGAACAAGGCCAAAAATTTGGCATCGGTATTTACTCCCAAACGCCCCACATAAAGTTTAAATTGGCGTTTCTCTGATTTTGAGAGTGATTTTATCAATACAAACAATGCATCTTTGTGCGCATTTGTCATCGTAATAAATATAGTTTAAATAGTTGTCTCTCAGATTTTTATATATTCCAAAAAGTAACTTAACGTTGTAAATGTAAACTCAAATTTTAGGTCATTTCCCCTATTGGTCATATATTCGTATTGGCAAGCTAAAACTACGTAAATATAATGAGTAAAGATATAGTGCAAATATTTGATACCACACTTCGTGATGGTGAGCAAGTACCAGGGTGCAAATTGGACAAAGGCCAAAAATTGGTTATTGCCCAACGCCTTGATGAACTTGGTGTGGATATCATAGAGGCTGGCTTTCCCATTTCGAGTCCTGGAGACTTTGAATCGGTCAATGAAATTGCCAAAATCGTTAAGTATGCCACCGTTTGTGGCCTGACACGTGCCGTAAAAAAAGATATTGAAGTAGCGGCTGAAGCCTTAAAACCTGCAAGAGTTCCAAGAATACATACTGGAATAGGAACTTCCGACTCACACATTAAGTACAAATTCAACTCCAATAGAGATGCTATAATTGAGCGTGCGGTAAGTGCGGTAAGCTATGCCAAAAGTTTTGTCGAAGACGTGGAATTCTACGCTGAAGATGCAGGTAGAACTGATAATGAATTTTTAGCAAGAATATGTGAGGCAGTTGTCAAGGCCGGTGCCACTGTTCTTAATATACCTGACACAACAGGCTATTGCCTACCTGATGAGTATGGTGCAAAAATGAAATATCTTAAGGAAAATGTAACCGGAATTCATAAAGCCGTTCTTTCATGCCATTGCCATAATGATTTGGGATTGGCTACGGCCAATTCTATTGCGGGTGTCATCAACGGTGCAAGGCAGATTGAATGTACGATAAATGGGCTTGGCGAGCGCGCAGGCAATACCGCTTTGGAAGAAGTGGTAATGATTTTAAGGCAACACCCAACCTTAGGTTTGGATACCAATATTAACAGTAAACTCCTGTATGACACCAGTCAAATGGTTTCTCATAAAATGGGAATGATGGTGCAGCCCAATAAGGCCATTGTAGGGGCCAATGCCTTTGCCCATAGTTCAGGCATACACCAAGACGGGGTTATAAAGAATAGAGAGACTTACGAGATCATTGACCCATTGGATGTTGGCGTCAATGAATCCAAAATAGTTCTTACCGCTAGAAGTGGCAGGGCGGCTTTAGCATACAGAGCAAAGAAAGTAGGTTATGAACTGACCAAGATTCAGTTAGATACCGTTTATCAAGAATTCTTAAAGTACGCAGACAGGAAAAAAGAAGTGATGGATGGCGATATCCATGAGATTATTGAAACGAGCAATATAAATATTGAAAGTGTTTCTTAAATGGAGTTGAACATTGCCCTTTTAGGTGGAGATGGTATTGGACCAGAGGTTTTGGCCCAAGCAGTGAAATGTCTTCAGGCCGTTGAGGAAACCTTCAACCACGATTTCACCTTCACCGAAGCCTTAATCGGAGCTGCTGCTATGGAAAAAACGGGCAGCCCTATCCCTGAAGAGACCATTCAGCTTTGTAAGGATTCTGATGCCGTTTTGTTTGGTGCAATTGGCACCCCCGAATATGACAATAATCCAGATGCCAAAGTACGTCCTGAAGATGGGTTGTTGTATTTGCGAAAAGAATTGGACCTTTTCACCAATATTAGACCTATAAAGGTTTTCCCAGCTCTTATAAATAATTCTCCAATAAAAAGGGATGTTATCGCAGGTACTGATTTGGTCATTTATCGAGAGCTTACCAGTGGTATTTATTTTGGTAAAAAAAGTCTAAGTGAAGATGGTACTGTCGCTTCTGATGAATGCAGATATACCGAAAAGGAAATCAGTCGTGTTGCCCATATGGCATTTAAGGCTGCCAAGAAGAGGAGAAAAAAGCTAACTCTAGTCGATAAGGCACACGTTTTGGAAACTTCAAGGCTTTGGCGAAAGGTTGTAAACAATATTGCAGAAAGCTATCCAGAAGTTGAATTGACCTGTATGTATATTGATAATGCATCTATGTTAATGACCCTTAACCCCAGTTCTTTTGATGTCATTTTGGCCGACAATATGTTTGGTGATATCTTGTCTGCCCAATGCAATGTTCTCATTGGTTCTTCAGGCTTATTACCTTCCGCGTCCATTGGTACAGAGAATGCCCTGTTCGAACCCATTCACGGATCTTATCCACAGGCAAAAGGAAAAGACATTGCAAACCCAATAGCA
>JAGLKG010000218.1 GCA_023141835.1 Maribacter sp.
TCAATGGATGGTGATTCCCCGGATTTAAACACATTGGTTGAGTACTGCAGGGTGAATGATTTTCATTTAATAATTGATGAAGCACATGCCGTGGGCGTTGTTGGAGAAAAGGGCAAAGGTCTTGTTCAGAAACTAGGGTTACAAGATCGGATATTCGCAAGAATCGTAACCTTTGGGAAAGCCTTGGGCTGTCATGGAGCGGCCATCCTGGGAAGTGAAAGCTTGAGAAATTATTTGATTAATTTTGCTAGGAGCTTTATTTATACAACAGCCTTACCTCCACATTCAATTGCAACCATTATACAAGTTTATGGGCATTTGGGGTCGGTACCCGATAGTCAGCAAAGACTTTCTGAAAACATAAAGTTTTTTAAGGAGCAAATAAATATATTGAATTTAGACACCAGATTTATTCCGAGTAATTCGGCAATACAGTGTTGCAAGATTCCTGGGAATGGGAATGTAAAGAAAGTAGCCCAAATGTTTCATGAAAAAGGGTTTGATGTAAAGGCCATTTTATCACCAACGGTATCAAAAAATGAAGAACGATTGCGATTTTGTATTCATGAGTACAACACCCCAGATGAAATCGAGGAAGTGCTGAGAGTTTTACATTCAAATGTTTAAAGGCTATGGAAGACTTATTTTATACAATTGATTCATTCGAATTTCCTGCTGATGTGCAAATAATCAGAGGAAAATTGGAATCGGAAGGAATCCCGGTGTTTCTTAAAGATGAAAACACACTGAATTCAGACCCATTGATAAGTTATGCCATCGGAGGGGTCAAGTTACGGGTATATAGCAAGCATAAGGAAAGGGCTCTGGAAATTTACAATGAGATACGCGCCTATGCTGTTGATAATAGAGGAAACCCGATAATTTGCCCAAATTGCAAATCCAAAAAATCTGAAGGCTATTATGTGCGCAAGGGCATATTTCTCAAACTATTTCCTTTTTTTGAAAAGCGAAAGTACAAATGCCTTAGTTGTGGAATGATTTCTAGACCCAATTAAAATCAAATAATACCAATTTGATTATAAAATGTGTCATTCAAACTTATTCATTTTTAGTTAAATTGGTATAACACCATAACAAACGATATTAAACAGATGAAACGAATCTTTGTTACAGGAATATCCACCGAAGTGGGTAAGACCATCGCATCGGCAATAATTATGGAAGCGCTCGCAGCCGATTATTGGAAACCTGTACAAGCAGGGGAATTGAACAATACAGATAGTCACAAAGTTGCACGTTTAATTTCTAATAATAAGTCAAAAATCCACCCATGCACTTATGAGCTCAATTCCCCAATGAGTCCTCATGCCGCTGCGAAAATCGATGGTCTTACCATTGATCTGAATACGGTTTTTGAACCGGAAACAAGCAATCATTTGATTATTGAAGGTGCAGGCGGACTCTTAGTGCCCCTGAACGATACCGATACGATTTTGGATTTAATCTTGCCTAATTATAAGGTGGTGGTGGTTTCCCGTCATTATTTAGGGAGTATAAACCATACGCTATTGACCATAAATTGGTTGCAACTCAAAGGATATGATGTCTCGATTTTATTTAGTGGTAATGAGCACCCAACGACCGAAAGCATCATACTTAAAAAGACAGAGGCAAAATGTATTGGAAGGATAAATGAGGAAAAAACATTTGACCAGGAGATGATCAGAAAATATGCCGATTTATTTAGACCAGCCTTGGAATTACTTTAAACGTTGTAGGATATTGGCTTTTTCGACTGTGGCATGAACTTTATAATGTTCAATCAAATAAGCATCGATATACTCATTTTCTTTCGTCTGCTTCTTGTCAAAAACCAACCTGTTCTTTCTCGTTATTATGGTTTTTGGCTGTATGGTTTCCATAATGTACTGCAGTTCTTCAATAGAACTTCTCCTTGGATTTCCGTAGAAAGGGAACAATTCTTCACGACAAATATTACTCGGATGGGTTGCCGATTTGGTGGGAGGGGTGGCGTCCAAAGCCCAATAACCAATATGATATCCAAGGAAGAGGATGTTATGTGTGTTTAGACTATTTTCACGAATATACTTTGGTACTGAAATGCCTTCTCCATTAAAAAAGGTACCCCGTTCCATCCTATTTTTAATAACATTGGCATATTCCAAATACGATTCCATTGGAATTAGAAAAAGAAAAACCAAGTAATACGGTTTCCATGTAAGCTGCCTAAAAAAATGGATCTTACCCAGAACTATGACAACCAATACTACCAGTATTGGATGCAACTGAATAAGATAATGCCCATTGATTCTTCCGCCTTTATAAAAGGCGTATAAAATTCCCAAAATTGCTACGAGTAAGAACTGGGCTGAGGTTTTCTTAAAATCCACTAAATTCTTTTTCCAAACAAAGAAGAAAAACACTGCCAAGAATGCAAAAATTGGCGCCAAATTCAAAATAGACTCCCTTCTTGCCCCAACATATTCCAGAGGTGCCAGAACCACTGATTTCCACCATACCTCAGGATTGCCATTTAAATAATAAGGCAGAAAGGTACTGAGAATGACCAGCAAAACCCCAAATCCAAAAAGCATAAAATTGATTAGGCCTAAAGCCCATTTTTTATTTGACACATTGCGATACATAATGAAAATCCCAAGGAATAAAATGGCATACGCAATATTCATTTTGGCCATCACGGCGATTCCCATTAGTAATCCCGAAACCAAATACCAAAGCGGTTTATTAGACCTAATAAGCAGGTATAATCCCGGCATGAAAAAGGCCATACAAATATGCTCTGACATTACTCCTTGTAAACTTCCGAAAAGAGTCAATAAAACGACACAGATGATCGCGGACCAAAAGCCCGTTTTTTTAGAGTCGGTCTCCTCACCGATCTTATATGTAAAAAAAGCTGTTTGGGCAACCAATAAAGTGCCAAACAGGCGAATAGCAATAAAACTCTTTCCAAATACATAAATAACCCCTGCAAAAAACAAAAAGGTGATAGGTGGTTTTAAATCCCAAAGTTCGGTATAGGGCAGATTTCCATCGACCCATGATTGCCCCATAAGAATAAATGTACTTTCGTCCCGATCAATATAATCACGAAAGAAAAAGGGTAAGCGCAAAAAGAAGGAAACACAAAAAATATAAAGAAAAGCAGTCCTATTTTTAAGATTCGAATGGTTCTGTACAACCAAATTTATAAGACTTTTCAGCATCGGTTTTCTTAGGATTAATTCCCATCTTTGCAAGATAGATAAAAAGCTTATCTCTTAAATTCATCGATGGCAAAAAATCTTTCCGAACGGGATAAAAAACATCTGTGGCATCCATTGACACAGCACAAACTGCATCCTGAAATGTTGGGTATTTCCTCAGCGAAGGGATCTTTGCTTTTTGATGAGGAAGGCAAACAATACATAGATGGTATTTCTTCTTGGTATACCTGTATGTATGGCCACTGCAATGATTTTATCCTTGAAAGGGTCTATGCACAGATGCAGCAATTGGATCAGGTTGTTTTCAGCGGATTTACCCATGAACCAGCGGTCGAATTGTCTGAAGAACTCATTAAAATACTCCCAAGGAATCAGGAAAAACTATTTTTTTCGGACAATGGGTCTACTTCAACAGAGATAGGAATTAAAATGGCATTGCAGTATCATTATAACCAAGGAAATAAACGCAATGTCCTTTTGGCTTTTGAAGACGGATTTCACGGTGATACTTTTGGTGCAATGTCAGTATCAGGACTTTCGGTTTATAATGGGCCTTTCGAGGATTTCTTTATTGACGTTGAACGAATTCCTGTGCCGACCAAGGAAAATGTAGAAAACACCCTTTCCCTGTTGAAAAATAGATTAAAGGAAAATACCATTGCTGGTTTCATATACGAACCATTGGTTCAAGGCGCGGCAGCTATGAAAATGTATGAGGCTGAAGGACTAAATAGAATACTGAATTTGCTGCAACGGCATGAGGTACTAACGATAGCGGATGAGGTAATGACCGGATTTGGTAAAACCGGAACTTATTTTGCCTCGGATCAAATTGAAACCAAACCGGATGTAATCTGCTTGTCAAAGGCCCTTACAGCTGGGTTGATGCCCATGGCGATTACCAGTTGTACCCAAAAGGTCTATGATGCTTTTTATAGTAAAGATTTGGCCAAGGGTTTGTTTCATGGGCATACGTATACTGCAAATCCATTGGCATGTACAGCTGCATTGGCTGGGATTGAGCTGTTAAAGTCCAATGAGATCCAAAATAATATCAGGCGGATAATAGCATCCCATAAAAAGTTTGGGAAGGAGATAGAACAACATCCCAAGGTTGCAGGTATTCGTCAATGTGGAGTTATCTTTGCCGTGGATTTGGACCTAAAAATGGAAAGGTATGGGAACCTCCGCGATAAACTATTCCGTCATTTTATGGATAATGGGGTATTTTTGCGTCCTTTGGGCAATACCATATATATTCTGGCACCTTATGTCATTACAGACAGACAAATGGATAAGATTTATACGACCATCAAAGGCGTACTTGCGATAGTCTGATTTTTAAACAGAACCTTGAATAGACCAATTTCCATAACCGCCATTGCATCGATTTCTCCGTTGGGGAATTCCTTGGATGATATTTGGAAAAATTATCAAAACAGTGATCATTTTTTTGTCAATACGCAAATTGGCAATACCACTGAATGGATGGCCCCTTTATCAGAAAACACGAAAACTGAGATAGAAGTACTCAAAAAGTCAGATGCAAATTATGGGAGCCTTGATGATTCGGTTTTATATGCGCTATTTGCGTCAAGATTGGCCATTGAAAGAGCAAGTTGGAAAGCAACCGATGATTTTGGAATCAATATAGGCTCCTCTAGAGGGGCGACATCGCTTTTCGAAAAATATCACAGAGAATTTTTGAATGGTGGAAAAGCATCCACATTGTCATCCCCAACCACTACTTTGGGTAATATTTCATCTTGGGTGGCACACGACCTTGGTACACTAGGACCTGAAATTTCACACTCCATTACCTGTTCTACTGCATTGCATGCCCTTTTAAACGGTGTGGCCTGGCTTAAAAGTGGTATGGCTGACAAGTTTTTGGTTGGTGGGAGCGAAGCACCCTTGACACCATTTACCATTGCCCAAATGAAAGCCATGCGTATTTATGCTAAAGGAAATTCTAGTTACCCATGTAGGGCAATGGATTTAAAAAAACCACACAATACCATGATCCTAGGGGAAGGAGCCTCAGTGGCCTGTTTAGAATTGGGTATCAAGGAGAATACATTGGCGGTCATAGAAGGAATAGGGTATGCCACGGAACCTTTGGTACATAATACTTCCATTTCAACAGATGCCGTTTGTTTTCA
>JAGLKG010000219.1 GCA_023141835.1 Maribacter sp.
CCATCATATCTTCATAGGAAAGGTCGGATCCCATGACGGATTGCCTAAGCATATGCCCCGATAATTGGATGACCCGGTCCGTTGCAGGAGAATATATCCATAGGCGGTCGTCCAATTTCAGCATCTTGGTACCTTTTTCCCTGGCAGGAGATAAGTATTCGGTAAACGATTTTTCGTAACCTTCTGAATAGCCCGTGGAAGAAACTGTTCTACTTTTTCTCCTCCCATGAATAATCATTTGGGATTCGGTCACCCTGGAATCCGATGACATATTTTCATCCACTTTTTTTATGATAGATGCTGCCTTGGGCTCGCTTTGAGCGGTTACAGGTCCACAGCATAGGAGTAACAACAATAGATATTTCATTTGTTTTATTTTAAATAAAATTCTTTAAACTTCCAATTCTTTGAACAACGCGGCCGTTTGACGTTTGTAGATTCCAATACCTGAGAGCATAGTACCAAAAACCATGGCAAATAATCCCGGGATGAAACCGATGTAGAACAGCTCTGGTGTTACTTGGGCCCTAATCACCGATGGCATAAGCATGGTTGCATTTTCCAAGTACTTTCCAATATCAATGCCAACTAGCTGTAAGTAATAAGTGCCCCCAAGTCCGATTGCGGTCCCAACAATGGAACCAATAATACCTATAAGGGTGGCCTCATAGATCAATGTCCTGTAAATATGTCCCTTAGACTCTCCAAGTGCAAGACGTATGCCGAATTCCTGATATCTACGCAATCCACCTAAAAGTCCAGTGTTCCAGAGAACGATGGACATTACAATCACGAAAATAGTAACGAACATGGCAGAATATACATCTACATAATCCAAGTATCCCGCTAAATTATTCTGATCTTTTAAGCGAAGCATTACGGGGGCAAATTCATCAGTATTGTTCGCGAATTTGGTATTGAACATTTTGGTGAGAGCCAATGCCTTTTCATCATCGTAAATTTCGTCAGATTCAAAACCCAGTATTTCACCTGCTCCATCCTCCATGTCTAGCATGGTTTGGGCGTCAGAAATATCTATGATAATAGCACCTTTATCCAAGGCGGGTGTGCCAAATCGTACGGAACCTGTAATCGTAAAGTTTTTAAAAGCCATGCTGCCGTTCATGGTAGAACCAAAATAGGTGACCTTGTCACCAATTTTAAGACCTAACTTATCCACAAATTCTTGTCCAATGAGCGCTTCCCCTGCTTGTTTTGGTAATGTCCCTTGAACTAAAGAACTGAGGATATTCATACGCTGAATTTCACCTGAATTTGTGTTGAACAGTTCAATAGCCATACCTGAGGCCGGGCCCTGTCCTTTGGTTTCTCCTTTGTCATCGGGTATATCAATGATTCCCCCAAAGCGAATTCGTTTTACCCATGTCATATTTGAATGGGATATTCTCAATTCATTTATTAGAGAATCAACGCCTAAAAACGCAAGGTCATTGGGTATTTGACTTTTGTTTTCTGCATAGGCTCTTGTCATAATCTTTACATGACCAGTATCAAACCGGGCATTCTGGTTGATTATGTCTCCCATGGCCCCCCGAATATATCCGCTAAGTAGTACCGTGAGTGCAACACCTATAGAAATAATTATAATGGGCAGTAGACTTCTGTTCTTATCTCCTAAAACTCCTTTTAATAGAAACTTGATCATTGTAATTTTCCTTTTAGTGCATCAACCGGATTCATTTTTGCAATTTTTCGTGCAGGTAAAAAACTAACAAAGGTTGCCGAAATGACCACGAGGGCAACAGTTCCTAGGATAAGCCCCAGACCATATACTGGAAAAATGCGTTCGGCAATGGCAACACCCATATTTCGCGATGCAGGTGGAATACCAATTCCAATATCGGCTATATAAATGAAAAAAGGGATGCCATACAGACAACCTACCAAAGTGGCCATAAAGCTATACATGGAACCTTCCACGGTAAATAGCCCAGCCACCTGCCAACGGGTCATTCCCATGGCTATATAGGTGCCAATTTCTCGCTGTCTACGAAAAATAGAGAGTACCTGGGTGTCAAAAATTGCTAATAGTGCTATGGCCAAAAGCATCATATACATTAAAGAACCACTTACCTTCTTGGTTTGGATAATGTCGCTTAGACTTTTTAAAAGGTTCTCTTGACTTTTAAATCCCCAGCCTTCTATATTCCCTATTTTGGATTCGTTATTAGCTATAAACAGGGTAGCGTGATTTTGTAATCCCGTTATTTCCCAAAGCTTTTCAATTGAAATCCATATTTGCCCATTATCTACGGTCGGGACATTGGAATCGAATATTCCCACAATCGTCATTTGGGTAGCATCAAAGGTTCCATTTTTATCTCGCCAGCGGATTAAAACCTCATCCCCTTCCTTCAAATTTGCCGAGGAGGCCATGCGATTTCCGATCAGGGCAGGAAGCACAGCTTTACTTTCGAGCAGTTTCTGTGTGGGGAGTGCCAAAATGCTTTGTGCCACTGATATGCCTTTAAGGGCAACGGTAAGCATTCTCCCATCTGGATAAATAGAAGCTTGCCGTAGTAATATAGGGGTTAATCCCTTTGTTTGTTCTAGAGGTAGCTTTCCATGTCCGTCCTGTAGGGTAAAAGGATCTAAAGGGTCATATTTGTCATTGATTAACTGTCCTTGGCCATATTCCCAAGCGATACTATCGTTCATGGCCTGTTCATTCCATCCGTCGATCATTCCATTGTAAAAAATAATGACGACAAAGGCAAAAGATAACACTATGACATTGAGCCAGGTTCGCAATCCAGCTCCTATCAGATTTTTATAGGCCAATTGAAATGCCAGTTTCATAGCGCAATTGATTTAGGTTGTACAATTTCATCCAAAGCCACCTTCCCATCCTCTAAATGGATGATTCGATCTAGATAGCCCATCACTTTTTCGTCATGGGTTGAGAATAGAAAGGTGGTATTCAATTCCTGATTTAATTTCTTCATGGTTTGTATGATGGCATGGGCATTGGCTGCGTCCAAGTTAGCCGTAGGTTCATCGGCAAGTACGATATTGGGTCGTTTTACCATGGCGCGGGCAATGGCCACACGTTGTCCTTCACCACCAGAGAGTTTTGAAGGTTTTTTATTTGCCATATTTTCAAGCCCAACCCATTCCAAGGCTTCCATGACCATTCTCTTTCGCTCAGAGCTGCCTTTGTTTTGAAGAATCAAGGCAAACTCCACATTTTCATATACGGTATACACCGGTAGCAAGTTAAAAACCTGAAAAATGAAACCAATATGTAAATTTCTTAGCTGAGCAGATTCCTTATGCGACAGATCTGAAATATTACGACCCATTACAATTGCTTTTCCTTGCGTAGGGCTGTCTAAAGAGCCCATAATGTTTAGCAAAGTAGTCTTTCCTGATCCACTGGGACCGACCAGACCGGCAAATTCACCTTCTTTGAGCTCCAGGTTAATATCGCTCAAAGCTGTAAATTCACCGTCTCCGACGGGAAATCGCTTCGTTACATGTTCAATGGTGATAATGTTTTTACTCATCTCATTTGATTTAATGGTTATAGACCAGCATAAACCGGATACCAGGTCCGGAAAAGGTATTTACAAGTTCATTTTGTTGAAAACCTTGCTGCACATCCGGATTGTAATAGGCCATAAAATATCCCGTAATTTTACTGAATTGGTGCTGATAATTAATAAAAAAGGTAGTGCCATTGGTTGTCCAATTATAATATGCAAGGGTATTTAGACTATCGAATAACCCTAAGGGATAAGATACATTAAAGGCTGTAAATTGATTTTTGTTTTTGAACTGAAAAGCCTGTTCATCATAGGAAGCGACTAGGTGCTCGACTATTAGATTGAGTCCGTTTCCGATACCGAACGTATAGTCTGCTCCTATATTCAATAAGGTTTGATTGGTAAGCATTCCTATGTTTTCCGATTTATGGCTGTGGGTAGCTTCGAGCCAAAGTCCGATTTCGATATCCCACTTGGCGTCAAACCCAATACGATCTTCGGGAATTTGATCATAAAGAGAAAAATTGGAAAGGTTGCTTGAATTTGCTGTACGATGGTGATACGAAATAGCAATTTCACCCTTGGGCACCGGATATTGGATTCTCCCACCGAATTCAGGACGTTTTTTGTTTGTTTCAACAACATCGAACCCTCTTGTCTTTTGGTTCTCTATTAATCCCCAGATCCAAATATTGGCATTGTTCAAAAAATAATACCGACCCAATAGGCCATAAACGCCATTAGTTAGTGATAAGGGGTCTCTAGGGTCTATTTGATTAAACCATTGTAAAGGCCTTAGCATGGTGGCCGAGCCAAAATCGATTTTTTGAAGTCCAATCCGTAACTCGAATTGTTTGGACGAATATCTGGCCCATATACGATAAGGGTCAATATCAGCTTGGGTGTTTCCTTTGTAAAAAGGCCTAAAATTAGTTGCCACATGAAGGTTGCCTGAAACCTGGAAATCCAAAGTCTTTATAGAATCCAATGGAATGCTATAGTCCAGTTCTGGTATATAGCGCCCTCCCAAAAACACATCTAATTCATTTTCTGGGCTATAATTGGTAAAAGCTGCCAATTGCCCATCAAACTCTAAAGAGTGCTGTCCATTGATTGTCATTGTGAAAAATAACAACCCTATCAAGAATCCTATGGATGCCGTTTTGCTCATTAACGCTTTTCAGTTAACAGTCCATAGAAGATAAAGTTGGTCAGTTCCATAATCAGGTCATGCGGATTTTTATACATGGAAATTAACTGCTGATCCAACATTTTTTCGTTCAGACTTTGCAACATGTATATCACAAAATCTATTTTAAGGTTGGATCTTATTTCACCAATATCTTGTGCCTTCTTAAGATCTGACCGAAGTTTCGATAGCATTTCTTTTTGATTGGACGCTATTCGGAATTGAAGTGATTTGTTGTCGGTTTTGTATATATCCTTTATGAACTCTTCACTAATATCTTGGGACAACTCATGCTTCAGCTGCACAAATCGGGCAATTTTGTCAGCAAAGGGAATAGGGAACCCCATAATCTCGTCATACGCGCTAGAACCTCTTTCCATTTCACGGACCAGTAGCTTTTCCGCAAGATTGTTTTTGTTGTCGAAATTCCGATAAAAGGTCATTTTACTGACCATTGCTTCTTTACAGATCTCTTCAACCGTTACCCTTTTAATGCCATATTTCCAAAACAGGGTTTTGGCGGTATCCATGATTAAATTATGGCTCTTTGCCTTTTTCTCAGAAGCGGGTTTCATTGTAATTGAGTTACTTATTGAGGTATAAAGTTACGAAAAAAGTATTTAAAATATAAAAAAGTAACATTAATAATAATAAATAACTGATAAGAAGTAAGTTGTATGATTGTTTTTGTAGCTGAAAATATTGTATAACTATTTAAATAGGCTTTACTTTTGATAAAAAGTGTTTACATGCAGAAAATTGAATATTACCCCTATTGAAGTGATTTGTACATGGAACAATCAATATCTCTTTGAAATGGCAGGAGTTTATTTTCGTTTTAAAACGTCAATTAAATGTTATACCGCCTTTTGTACAACTTCAAACACCTTACTGCCATCACATTTAAGTGTCTTTGAAGGGTATTTTAATATAAGGGCATAGTCATGTGTGGCCATTAGAATGGTTCGTCCCGTTTTGTTTATTTCTTGTAATACCTTCATGACCTCAACGCTGGTCTGGGGATCGAGGTT
>JAGLKG010000022.1 GCA_023141835.1 Maribacter sp.
CGGGTTCAACGTGACTATTTTATATCTACCCCATTAAAATAATCCAAGTAATACCGACAATTACTTTTCATACTCTTTAAAACCGGTCGGTTTTCATCTTGTTTTTGAAGTCGCCCATCCACATCGTTCAACAATTCCAGACACTTGGCCTTAAGGTTTAGGTCAACTTTGCTTTCCATTTTAGTTTGGTATAATTCAACCAGGTTTAAAGCAGTGGCACAAAAGTCGGCATCAAAGGCATCTGGCTGTTTCAAGGCCAAACTTCTACGAATGGTCAATGCTTGATCAAAATATTCTTCGGCCAGATCCAATTTTCTGAGTTCAAAACCAAAAAGTCCTGAATTGTGCAGCGAAGTGGCTAAATAATGTGTGTACTCCCCAGGATTGGAATCTACTAAGCGATTATAAATATCAATCGTCCTGTGGCCGTATTCAATAGCTCTTTCGTAATTTTTTAGCTCAGCATATAGAATACTTAAACTATTGATAGTTGCGGCGACATAGGGCAAGAACAACTCATTGTTGTCGGCCAAGTTCTGATATAACTTTAAAGCTTGTTCATAATTCCCAAGAGCCTTTTTATGTTCGCCCATAGATTTATAAGTAACTCCTAAATTGTTAAAAACCGCTGCCAAAAAAGGGGTAAACGCCTTTTCATCTTTTAAGGACAAATCTTGGAACAGTGCCAATGCTTTAGCGTAATTTACTTTGGCATCGAATAAATTAAATTCTTCGGTGTATATATTGCCCAAATGATAAAGTGCACGGGCCTTTAGTTCATTTGCCGAATGATTAGGTAACCGACCGTATAATGTAATGGCGGCCTTAAAATATTTTTTGGCATTGTAAAACTCTGTTTTTTTTGAGAATGCCTCGGCCAAGGCAAAATTGGTATTGGCCAAATGGGGATAAAATTCCTTGTTACCCAATTCCGTGATGGTGGAATAAATTTTAAGGGCTTGTTTATAGTTTTCTATGGCCAAATAAAAATCTGTTTCCAAATAAACAGCCGCCAGATTATTAAATATGGAAGCTTTATCCGATAAGATGTCATTTTTTGGGAAATCCTCATAAAGCTTTAAGGAAGTGGAAAAAGTCGTTATTGCTTTTTTGGGGTTTCTTGTTTTTTGGTACAATCTGCCCAATACATTATGAAGGTCTATTTTTTGCTTGGTCGTCGCTGCCAATTTCAAGGCATCCTCATAATGCCCAATTGATTTTTCCAATTCATTTTCCTGCAAAAATATATTGCCGTTATTTATTTGTTCCTCAAACGAAAGACTCATGGTTTTGCTGTTTAAAACTTACAATTCAACAATGGTATCGGCATATTTTTCTGCATTTTCCTTACACCTGGAAACGTACTCAATTCTTGAAAGTTCATCGTATGCAACGCCCTCAAAAAAAAGTGTTTCTTTCTGCATATCCAGGAATTCAAATTCCCTTTTCTTCAATTTTTTCATCAAATATAACAAGGCCAATTCATCGGCGTTTTCAACACTTGAAACCAGGTACTCCCCAAAAAAAAGTTTTCCAATTGCCACCCCAAATAATCCACCAACCAATTGGTCTCCTTTCCAAACCTCCACCGCATGGGCGAAACCCTTTTTGTGCAATTCCAAAAAAGAACGAACGGCGCGTTCCGATAACCATTCATTACTCATGCTATCCTGAATATTATAAACCTGTTGGCATAAACGGAGTACTTTTTCAAAATTGGTATTGACACCCACCCTAAATTCATCTTGTAAATTGTCGAGTCGGTTTTCAGAAAGCTCAAATGAATCTATCATTAGAACGATTCTTGGATCGGGGGACCACCATTTTATATGTTTTAATGGATAATGCCAATAATAGATGCCGCTATTGTAAGCCAATAGCAATCGTTCTACGGTCATGTCGCCACCTACGGCCACCAGACCATCAATATCGGCAAAATAGGCCGGGGGAAAGGCAATTTCATCCTTCGAAAGTTCAAAATAAGGCAACGGCTTATGGATTTAATTAATTGATATCCGGAATATCCAAATCATGCAGTTCATCCAATTGCCGTAATATGGCAAATGTCTTCTTTGCCTCTTCTTCATCTACTACACTTATGGCAGCCCCAACATGAACCATCACATAATCATTGACCCTTGCTTCGGGCACCAATGTAAGACTGACATTTTTTATCACTCCGTCAAAAGAAACTTTGCCCACACGAAAGGTTTCGTCCAATTGGGAAGTTATTTCAATCAATTTTCCTGGAATGGATAAGCACATTTATAGTTAAGTTTTTATAGTTATTATTATTTGCTGTTTTCCTTGAGCCATTTGTACCATGCTTCCAGGCCTTTTCCTTTGGTGGCCGAGATTTCGAAGAATTCTAAATTGGGATTGATCTTGAGTGCGTTTTCCTTGAGCTCCTCAATATCAATGTCTAAATAGGGTAATAAATCAATTTTATTGATAATACAAACATCAGAGCTATGGAACATATCGGGATACTTAATCGGTTTATCAACTCCTTCAGTAGTACTGATGATTACAACTCTTTTGGACTCGCCCAGATTGAACATTGACGGGCAAACAAGATTCCCTACATTCTCGATCATCAATACCGAATTATCCTCAAGATCCAATTTCTTAACAGCCTCATAAACCATATCACTTTCTAAATGACACCCCTTGCCAGTATTTATCTGCATTACGGGAATTTCGATTGCCGCAATGCGATTGGCATCATTTAAAGTTTGCTGATCGCCTTCAATAACATAAAATGAAATCTCTTTTTTCAAATCTTGCAAGGTGCGTTCCAGTAAGGCCGTCTTTCCCGAACCTGGTGAACTTACCAAGTTTAACGCAAAAATATTCTTTGCCTCAAAGTAGCCCCGATTTCTTGCGGCCATAACCTCATTATGTTGCAAAATGTCCTGCTCAACCTCTAAAACAGTTTTGTGATGATGGTGGTGGTCATGATCGTGTGTATGCCCATCTTCGTGATCATGATGATGATCATGGACTTGGTACTGATGACCTTTATTTTCCAACGGGCTTAAAATTCGCACACCGTTCTCTTCACTCCCGCAACCGCATGTACCGCACATAATTATTGAATATTAAATTAACTATATAACTTCTAGGGCCTTTACCCTTAATTCCTTTCCTTGAACAATACCTTTTAAATTACTTTTGCACTTTGGGCAAGCATCATACAGATAATCTATATCAAAAACAACATCACAATCCAGACATTTTCCTTTGGCCTTGATAATATTTATTTTTTTTGTGGCATTTTCCAAAACCGTATCCTTCACAGCTAAAGGCCAAACAAAATCCAACGAATCAAATTCTATTCCCGCTAAAGCACCAATTTCAAGCTCAATCAACTCTACTTCCTTGGCATTCACCTTGGCCATTTCGTTTTCAGCAATTCTGACAATACCCAAAGCTATCGATAATTCATGCATAAGGATGAAATTCCAATTAATTGGCACTTAAATTGCCAATTTTCAATTATAAATATAATTATTTGTTAAAAACATGATGAGCGTCATATCTACTCACATCGACTATTCCTAAATTCAGGGGTAAAATTCCAAGAGCACCAATACCAAGTAAGGTCTTTTTTAAATCTAACTCAATTATGGCAACCAAAAAAGAAGTAAAAGAAACGTATTATGAAAGTATTATAAAACAAGGGTATAGTCGTAGGGATTTTATGAAATTCGCCACCTATATAGCAGCCTATATGGGAGTGGAAACCTCTTTGGTCGGGCAGGTTGCGAAATCGCTCGAAACGACCTACCGCCTACCCGTAATTTGGGAACATTTTCAAGAATGTACCTGTTGTAGTGAGTCTTTTATTAGGTCTGACCACCCTATCGTTGCCGACATTATCTTGGATAAGATTTCATTGGACTATACTTTGACCTTGATGGCAGCATCGGGTCATCAGGCCGAAGCCGCAAAACACGCCACGATGGAAAAACATAATGGCGAGTACATACTTTGTGTCGAAGGCTCTGTTCCTATGGGCGCCGATGGTAATTACTGTTGTATTGGCGGTAGATCGGCCAAGGATATTTTGGTTGAAGCCGCTGAAGGGGCAAAAGCGATAATTGCTTGGGGTAGTTGTGCCTCAAACGGTTGCGTGCAGGCTGCAAAACCCAATCCTACCGACGCCACACCCATTCACAAGATCATTAAGAACAAACCTATAATAAGAGTTCCGGGCTGCCCACCCATCGGAGAAGTCATGGCCGGTATTATCGTACATGTTGTTGCATTTGGACGATTGCCCGAATTGGATCGCTTAGGTAGGCCAAAAGCATTTTATTCAAAACGGGTCCATGACAGTTGCTATAGACGGCCCTATTACGATGCAGGATTATTTGCGGAAACCTTTGATGATCAAAATGCCAAAGATGGCTATTGCCTATATAAAGTAGGTTGTAAAGGTCCTATGACCTATAATTCGTGCGGAATCATTAAGTGGAACAATGGGGTAAGTTATCCAATACAATCCGGTCACGGCTGCATTGGGTGTAGTGAAGAGAACTTCTGGGATAATGGTCCATTCTATGAACGACTTACCAACTTGCCTGGTTTCGGAATCGAGAGCAATGCCGATACCATTGGTAAAGTTGCTGCAGGAGCATTGGCAGGTGGCATTGCATTACACGCTGTTGCCGCAAATATTTCAAAGAGAAAAGAATTAAGAAGTAGAATTTCAAGAGGTAAATCAAACGAGAAAAATATATCCCAATAGTTATTGGGGCTAAAATTTAAAATATGGCTAACAGAATAGTAGTTGATCCAATAACTAGAATAGAAGGTCACTTAAGAATAGAAGCAGAAATCAAAGATGGCAAAATTGTGGATGCCTTTAGCTCCAGTACGATGGTCAGGGGAATTGAAAATATTGTAAAGGGGCGGGACCCAAGGGATGTTTGGGCCTTTGTACAACGCACTTGCGGTGTTTGCACTACCGTTCACGCCCTTTCATCGGTAAGGGCCGTTGAGGATGCTTTGGGAATTGCTGTCCCGCAAAACGCCGAATTGGTAAGGAATATTATGGAAGGTGCTTTGTACATGCATGATCATGCAGTACATTTTTACCATTTACATGCCTTGGACTGGGTTGATGTGGTCAATGCCCTTAAGGCAGACCCAAAAAAAACATCAGAACTTGCCCAAAGTATTTCCAATTGGCCCAAAAGTTCTCCAGGATACTTCTCTGACATCCAGAAACGCATTCAGAAATTTGTAGAGAGCGGTCAATTGGGCATATTTGCCAATGGTTATTGGGGGCACCCCCAAATGAAGTTGCCTGCCGAAGTTAATTTATTAGGTGTAGCGCATTATTTGGAAGCCCTGGAATGGCAAAAGGAAATTGTTAAAGTACATACTATTTTTGGTGGTAAAAATCCACACCCCAATTATCTGGTAGGCGGTATGGCCTGTGTCATAAATTCTGAAAGTCCTGGTGGCTTAAATGCTGAACGTTTGGCTTATGTCGGTAAATTGCTCCAAGAAGGCAAAACGTTCATTGAACAAGTCTATATACCTGATTTATTGGCAATTGCCTCCTTTTATAAAGATTGGGGTACTATTGGAAAAGGATTTGGCAACTATATGTCTTATGGGGACTTCCCTACAAATGGTTATGCCGATATCTCAAATTTCAAATTTCCACAGGGTGTGATTTTAAATAGGGATCTTTCAAAAGTTAATGATGTGGACCATAGAAATGGGGATATTGAAGAGTTTATCAATAATTCATGGTACGACTATCCTGATGGGAACGAGGTTGGCAAACACCCTTGGGAAGGAGAAACGAATATTAATTATACCGGCCCTAAACCACCATATGACAACTTGGATGTTGAACAGAAGTACAGTTTTATAAAAACCCCAAGATGGCAAGGCAAGCCTATGGAAGTTGGTCCACTGGCACGATTATTAGTAGGTTATGGCAGGGGAAATAAAGAAATTCAAGATGCTGTAAACGGTGCCTTAAAACATTTGGATGTGCCTGTCGACGTCTTATTTTCAACACTGGGTAGAACTGCGGCAAGAGGCATTGAAACACAACTTGTAGCCAACTGGACCATGGAATTCTATGATGGCCTAATGAACAATATTAAGAACGGGGACGAAAGAATGGCCAATATGGATAGCTGGGAACCTGAATCCTGGCCCAACGAATGCAAGGGAGTCGGTTTTACGGAAGCACCTAGGGGCGCTTTGGCACACTGGATAAAAATCAAAGATGGTAAAACCGAGAATTACCAACAAGTAGTACCATCGACATGGAACGCCTCGCCCCGGGATCCAAAAGGACAACGTTCGGCCTACGAATCAACTTTGATAGGTACTCCAGTCGCTGATCCCGAATTACCCCTTGAGATTATAAGAACCATCCATTCATTTGATCCTTGTATTGCCTGTGCGGTTCACTTATACGACGAGCATGGAAATCATATTTCACAAGTACAGAATATTTCAAGTTGTGGATCGTAACCAATGACCCTAATGATGTAATAATTATGAAAACAAGAAATTTTAAACGCGTATTGGTTTGGGAATTGCCTGTTCGGATATTTCATTGGATCAATGTCTTATGTGTATTCGTATTAACGCTAACGGGATTTATTATTGCTGATCCACCGGCCATATTATCGAATGTCGAAGCGACAAATCTGCATACTTTCGGTGTTGTGCGGTTTATTCATTTTACTGCGGCCTATATTTTCTTTTTCAATATGATATTGAGAATATATTGGTCCTTTGTGGGCAATAGGTTTGCCAGCTGGAAATCTTTCTGGCCATTTACCAAGAAAAGATGGAAAAACTTCAAGCACGTTTTGAAAGTAGATGTGTTGTTGAAAAATGAAAAAGAACACGATCTTAAAAATATCAGTATTGGTCGCAATAGTGTCGCATCGCTTTCCTATGTGGTACTTTTTTTATTGGCTTTGGTCCAAGTATTTACCGGATTTGATTTGTATGCGGACACCGCTACCTGGTGGCTACCCAAAATGTTCAATTGGGTCTCGCCGTTATTCGGAGGTGATTTTGCCGTACGACAAGTACATCATATTGCCATGTGGGGATTTATATTTTTCACCCTTGTTCATGTTTATCTGGTCTTTTACCATGATTGGTTGGAAGGAAGGGGTGAAGTTTCATCGATGTTCGGAGGGTATAAATTTGTCCGGGCTGAACGGATTGTTCCTAAAGAAACTGATACCACTACCACAGAGAATGATATGTAAAAAGTTTTAACGCTTGCCCCAAAAGCGGTTAGTACCACTGTTCAGGAATAGCTGGGAATATAAGAGTGTTTTTGGGGCAATCTTTTTGGAAAATAACAAAGATGAATGAATATAAAAGGGCTCCGGTTGCCATTAGTAGCGATGCTTTCTTTTTTGAAAAGGACAAATCAAAAAGTATCCTAATCCTAGGAGTAGGCAATTATTTAATGGGCGATGAAGGCGTTGGGGTGCACCTTATACAGGAGATGGCAAAAATGGTGCTTCCAGGATATTTGGATATTTTGGATGGTGGAACAGGAGGTTTTCTTTTGCTGAATTGTTTTGAAGCCTATAAGACCATAATCTTTGTTGATGCTACTATTGATGGAAAAAAGGAAGGAACCATTTCGTTGATTCGTCCAAAATTCGCATCCGATTTTCCTTCGGCCCTAAGTGTACATGATGTAGGATTAAAAGATATGGTGGAAGCCGTATATTTAATGGAAACGAAACCCGACATTCATTTATTCACAATTTCAATTAACGAAATGACGCCTATGACCATAGAATTGACACTAAAAATTGAACAGGCCATTCCCGATGCCGTTGAACTAATCTTAAAATTGACTGAAAAGTTACATGCTGACTTTTATTGAATTGGTTCTTTCTTTTAGGATTTTAAGATATTAAAATGCCCAATACTTATAAAATAGTTATTACCGGTCAGGTTCAGGGGGTTGGTTTTCGACCGTTTGTATATGTTTTGGCAAAACAGTTTCGGTTAACCGGCACGGTTTCAAACAATGAGGAAGGAGTTATCATCCAGGTCACAGGACCAAAGGAAAGTATTGGTGCCTTTTATAAGAAATTAATTGAATGTCCTCCAAAAGTCGCTAAAATAAACAACCATTATTCACGGGCGACCACTTTTAAACGGTTTGACGCTTTTAAAATAGTCCCTTCATTGAAATCTGGCAAACTCAATGTACAGCTTACACCAGATTTTGCCATCTGCGATTCCTGCAAGATTGAGATTGCCGATCAAAGAAACCGACGCTCTGGTTATCCCTTTACCACCTGTGTGAATTGCGGACCACGATGGGCCATAACCAATACCTTTCCTTTTGAGCGCGACCACACCAACATGGTAGACTTTGGTATGTGTGATATGTGCAAAAAAGAGTACGCCGATCCTATGGATCGCCGTTTCCATTCACAGACCAATTCATGTTCAAGTTGTGGTATCAACCTAATTCTGGTCAATACAAAAGGAAGGCCCATTAAAATTCCTCAACGCGATGTTTTCAAAAAAATAGCGATATTGATTAAAGAAGGAAGTATTGTCGCCGTCAAGAATACCGGAGGTTATTTGTTATGCTGTGATGCGGCCAACCAAGCTGCAATAAAGACATTGCGAACCAGAAAAAAACGCCCTGCCAAACCGTTGGCCGTTCTGTACCCTTCCTTATCGCTTTTAAAACAACAACTAGAAATAAATAAAGAACAGACAAATGCCCTGACTTCTCCCGAAAGACCAATAGTCATTATTCCGAATACAGATTTTAAGGGCAATTTGGCATTGCCCGAATTGGCCCCAGGTTTAAGTCAGCTCGGGATTATGTTGCCAAACTCGGGGGTTTTACAATTATTGGCCAATGAAATACACATACCCTTGGTAGCGACTAGTGGCAATGTACATGGCTCACCCATTATCGGGGCAAATGCGATTGCAATCCAAGAATTAAGTAAGATAGCCGATTATTTTTTACATCACAATTTGGAGATAACACATCCACAGGACGATTCCGTAGTAAAGTACAGTACAAAATTTAATCAGGAAGTCCTATTCAGGCGTTCTCGGGGTTATGCCCCCAACTTATTTCATGCTCGCTATAAAACTGATGAAAAAATAATGGCCATGGGTGGACATTTAAAGAGTACCATTGCCTTTTTACCAAATGATTATTTATATATAAGCCAGTATTTGGGCAATTTGGACCATTACGATGTATATGATCGCTTTACTAAAACTGCCTCAAATTTCATAAGTCTATTCGAGCAAAAGCCAGATATAATTCTGACCGACAAACATCCTTCTTATCATAGTACGCATTATGGTGCAGAATTATCGCATCGATTCAGTTCTAAAATCCACCAAATTCAACACCACAAAGCACATTTTACCTCTGTTTTGGGTGAAAATAATCTTTTTGATAGCGATGACCCTATTTTAGGTGTTATATGGGATGGAACCGGATTTGGAGAGGATGACCAAATTTGGGGAGGCGAATTTTTCAGCTATCAATCAAAAAAAATAGAGCGAATCTCACACTTGGAATATTATGATTGGTTGGCCGGCGACAAAATGGCAAAGGAACCAAGGCTTTCATTACTATCCTTAGCCGATGATTCCCTTCAATCTGTTATTATGGAAAAGTTTTCCGAAGAAGAGTTATCCATTTATCAATCGTTAAAAAAGCAAAATAAGCTAAAAACTTCATCTGTAGGGAGACTTTTTGATGCGGTAGCTTCCTTATTGAATATCTGTGATAAGAACACTTACGAGGGTGAAGCTGCAATTTTGATGGAAAACTTGGTTTTAGACTATGATTTAAAATCCTGTAAAAGTTATTTAAGCTGTTTTAATCCAGGAATATCTTCAACGGAAATAATCAAAAACATCTATGAGGATATTAAAAAAGGTGTATCAAAACAGCGTATTATTGTAAACTTTTTGTTTACACTGGCAATTTCAATTTTGGAAATTGCAAAAAGCAAGAATCACAAGCAGATAGCCTTTAGCGGTGGTGTTTTTCAAAATACCACCTTGGTCGATTTACTTTTGGAGCTGGCACCTAAAGAAATAAAATTGTATTTTCATAAGGAGTTATCCCCTAACGATGAGAACATTTCTTTTGGGCAAATCATGTATTACTTGCACGTAAATAATTGAAGAATGAAGTATTTAAGCGAATACAGAAATTTCGAGGCCACCAAAAAGTATCTCGATGAAATCCATAAAATCGCTACCCGCAATTGGAACATTATGGAAATTTGCGGGGGGCAGACCCATAGCTTGGTCAAAAACGGCGTATTGGAATTGTTGCCGGAAAAAGTAAGAATGATCCACGGCCCAGGTTGCCCTGTTTGTGTAACACCGTTGAATTTAATAGATAAGGCCATTGAATTGTTGGAAAACGATGTAATCGTATGCTCTTTTGGCGATATGATCCGCGTTCCAGGAAGTAAAAAAAGTTTGTTGGAAGCCAAAGCAAGTGGAGGTGATCTACGGATTTTGTATTCCCCAATTGAAGCGGTTTCAATTGCGAAGAAAAATCCGGATAAGGAAGTTGTTTTTTTTGCTGTCGGATTTGAAACTACTGCTCCTGCAAATGCTTTGTCTGTTTTACATGCCGAAAAAGAAGGAATCACCAACTATTCAATTTTAGCATCCCATGTATTAGTACCTCCGGCCATGGAGGCAATTTTAGATGATGAACTCTGTAATATCGATGCCTTTTTGGGTGCAGGCCATGTATGTGCCATAATGGGAATGCAAGAGTATTATCCCTTGGTTCAAACGTATAAAATACCCATTGTTATTACGGGTTTTGAGCCGTTGGATTTGGTACAAGGAATTTATATGGCGGTAAAACAATTGGAGGAAGGGAAGTTTGAACTGGAAAATCAATATGCAAGAGTTGTAAAAGAATACGGCAATAAGGCCGCCATTAATGTAATTAAAAGGGTATTTGAAGTTGGCGACCGAGAGTGGCGAGGAATAGGTAGAATTCCCAATAGTGGATATATCATAAGGGAAGAATATAGAAAATATGATGCCGAAGCTAAATTCAAGGTTGGCAATATTACAGCACCTGAAAATTCCCAATGTATTGCTGGGGAAATTCTAAGAGGTATTAAAAAGCCCAATCAATGCAGTCAATTTGGTAAAGCCTGTACACCTTCCAACCCCCTGGGTGCTCCCATGGTTTCTTCAGAAGGTGCCTGTGCAGCTTATTTTCATTTTTCAGATAATTTAATTTCTTCATAACAAATGGATACAACAAAACTTGGGTTTGATACCATAAATTTAGGTCATGGTAGTGGTGGAACAATGACAAGGGACCTATTGGATAAAATTATCTTTAAAACCTTCAATAATCCATATTTAAATCAAAAACACGACGGTTCCATTGTAAAATTCACTGGGGATTTTGCCATTTCCACCGACAGTTTTGTCATTTCACCTATATTTTTCAAAGGGGGTAACATTGGGGAATTGGCCGTCAACGGCACCGTAAATGATGTTGCTATGTGCGGAGCAATTCCAAAATATCTTTCGCTTGCATTTATAGTTGAAGAAGGTCTCTCTACTGATGATTTTACGAAAATTGTAAATTCTGTGAAAATGGCAGCCGATAAGAGTGGTGTGCTAATAATAACAGGTGATACCAAAGTCGTTGAACGAGGAAAGGGCGATAAAATCTTTATCAACACAACAGGTTTTGGTGAAGTTCATCCCAAAGCAAATATTTCGTCGAACAATATTTTAGTTGGGGATAAAATTATCGTTAGTGGATTCATTGCACAACATGGAATGGCAATTATGTCCGAACGGGAAGGTTTGGAATTTGAATCTACCATTGTGAGTGATACCACGAATGTGAATTTTTTGGTGAAAGAATTATTGGACAAATTCGGAAATAAAATACACTTGTTCAGGGACCCTACCAGAGGTGGTTTGGCAAGTGTTTTGTCTGAAATTACGACTGATATCAACAAAGGAATAACGATTATAGAAAATAAAATACCTCTTGAAAAACAGGTTGCCGCTGCTTGTGAGATTTTAGGGTTAGACCCCATGTATGTGGCAAATGAAGGGGTTTTTATTGCCATTGTTTCGGCAGATGTGGCAGATGCCGTTGTTAAAACCATGAAGAATAGCGAAAAGGGTAAAAACACGGTCTGCATTGGGGAAGTTACCAGCGAGCATCCGAATAAGGTGGTTATGCAAAGCCTCATTGGTGGAAAACGAATCGTAAGTCCCTTAATTGGTGAGCAATTACCTCGTATTTGTTAAGAGCCTGTTTTGGAATATGTGATTGGAATTATTATAGAGGATTTTTGATGTATAGGGAGTCAAAATTTTGAAGCATAGCAGGGTTACGGTTTAAAATTTTAACAAAATTGTGCGTAAAAAAACAGTTGGGATACTTCAAAACAGGCCCTAAGTGCTGAAAATCCAGTAAATTCCGATTACTATAGCGAATAGGCCACCCGCAAAGCGAATGCCTTTAAAAAACAATTCATTATGTTCATTTTTTGCAAACGAGGATATTTTTCCTATTACAAAGGCAAATACAGTCATTGCCACAATAATACCGATACCAAAACCTATTACATAAAGAACAGAATCGGATTGTTCATCAAAACTTAAAACGGGGATAAATAATAAAAAATGGGCAATCCCAGCCAAACCATGTAAAAATCCAATAGAAAAAGAAGCATAGTTACTTTGCTTTAAAGTTTTGTCATGAACATGGCGGTGCGATTTTTCATGGGAATGTTCGTGTTTATGGGAATGGATTATTGGAGAACTCTCACTGTGAACATGTAAATGTTTATGGTTTTTATCTTTTTTGAATATTTTGTAAAAGGCCCAAATCCCGATACCTATCAATACGATGCCCACCAATTGTTCGCTGTACGATGAAATACCTTCAATTGGAATCAATTCTTTGAAAACTACGAACAATAAGCCAATTGACAGCATCCCCACGAGATGACCAACCCCCCAGAAAAGTCCGATTTTCCAGGCTTTTTTCTTAGATTCAATGGCAAAAGGCACCACAGCGGCCAAATGATCAGGTCCAGTTATTACGTGTAGTATAGAGGCAATTAAACCTGCTGTCAAAGAAAAAGTAATGTCCATGAATTTTTTCTAGAATACGCCTAATAGTTGAAAAATAAAACTACAAAAATTATAGTTGTTTATTTATTTAAAAAAGAGTAAATAGTCGAGTATTAAAAAAGGATTATAGGCCTGTTGCAGTACTATTTTGGAATTTGTTAGTCGGTAAGAATACATTACCGATTACATTTTGAATTTGAAAAAAGCAACTTATAAAATTGCTTATGTTACTTCTTAGTTGTTTTATTTACACTTAGCAATTTGGTGTTTTTTAAGCCAAAAAGAAGAATTAAAAGCTAATTGTAAACTAAAAGTCACCTATTCGGTGAGCGCAAATTTCATACCCTATCAAAACCCCCGCATATAGGCTATTTGAAGAAAAAGTTCGACTCCCTCCGGCTCCACTGAAATGGTATCATTTCAAACCATAAACCCTGTAATCATATAATTTACAGGGTTTTTCATTTCATTTGGTGATGCTTCCCCATAAAGTTGAAGCTTGAAAAGAAAAATACAATGGGACAAATACCAAAAATTGGAAATAATCAACACTTATTTCTATCTTAACCAAATGTATAAGGAACAACATCCCGTAATCGCAATTATAACCCATTAACGAATCGCTATGAAAAGTACACACAGATTATTTGCCGTTTTGGCAGCTTTCATTATGATATCTTTCTCGGGCATTATGCCATCCGTTGCCTCGAAACCGCAAAAAAACAGTTCACTTCGGGCCGGTGTTGCCAGGATTAACATCACACCCCTATCCCCTATCCCCATGAGCGGTTATGGCGGCAGGAATGACGAATTTCAAAAGGTTCGAGATTCCTTATATGTAACAGCTATAGTATTTAGCGATGAAATCAATCAAGCCGTTATTATTACCGCAGACCTAATCGGTTTTTCGGATAAATTTAGCTCTGAAACGATACATAAAATTATGAAGGAGACCGGACTCCGTGAAGAGAATATCCTTCTTAGCGCAACACATAACCATGGCGGGCCTGTAAATAACACTTATGGTATAAATACATATCCTGGAGTAGCCGATTATGTAGTTGAGCTGCAAGGTAAAATTATAGAAGTAGTGTTAAAGGCCAAGAAAAATATGCAAGAGGTTCAACTCGGGACGGC
This sequence comes from Maribacter sp., assembly GCA_023141835.1. Classification (GTDB taxonomy): domain Bacteria; phylum Bacteroidota; class Bacteroidia; order Flavobacteriales; family Flavobacteriaceae; genus Maribacter_A. The sequence goes on from JAGLKG010000022.1 coordinate 14,290, forward strand.
AAAAGGGAAATGCAATATGAATATTAATCGTAGGGCCCGATTGGCTGACGGGAGTATTGGGTTAGGGCGGAATCCAGATGGCCCCTGTGATCACGATGTGTCAGTACTTAGAATCGATGACATGGATAAAAACCCATTGGCCCTATTCGTTAATTGGCCATGTCATGGTACCGTTAGCGGAAATAAGAACTATCAGATCACCGGCGACTGGCCAGGTGCCACTTCAAGGTATGTGGAAAATGCGATGGGTGGTCAGGTGGTTGTACCTGTTACGGCAGGAGCTTCAGCAGATATCAATCCAATTTACGGACCAAACAATAATTTCAGGGATATCGATGCAATAGGCATGCTTGTGGGAGAGGAAGTGGTGCGCGTAGCCAAGTCGATTACGACTTTTCCAGGAGGTTCGGTCTCAGCACTCAAAAAGACCATCAAAGCGAAAGGTAAAAAGCGCTTTGAAAGTAGGTTCCCCGACCAGAAATTGGAGACAGCCGACCCTGTAGAGATCCAATTATCCGTATTGAAGGTGGGAAACATTGTTTTTGCAGGCGTTTCGGGAGAACTCATGACAGAGATTGGACTGCGAATCAAGGCGCAATCACCGTTCAGTAATACAATTATAATCACCCATTGCAATGGTAACAGCGGATACTTATGCACCAATAGCACGTATCAGGAAGGGGGGTATGAGGCCATGGCATCACGAACAATGCCAGGAACGGAATTCCTGATCTCCGATAACATTAATGAAATGATCCGTTCCTTGCCCTAGCCTTTAATACATCTCTAGGTACGGGCCGTAATATGCTTTTCAGCCTCCTCTTGAGTGGTAAATACTCCTGTGCTCTCAATGACCAGATCCACCTTATTTTCCTTCCAAGGCAATGCCTCTGGATTACGGATGGAGGTGTATTTCACTTTAACCCCATCAATAATCAGGTTTTGGTTTTTAAAAGAAACCGTTCTTTCATAGTTACCGTAGACCGAATCATACTTAATAAGATAGACCAGATTCTCCATGGAAATAATATCGTTTACCGCTACCAGTTCCAATCCGTCCGTGTCTAAAATTATTTTGAGGGCAGCTCTTCCTATGCGCCCCATTCCGTTAATTGCAATTTTCATGATTTTTGTTTTTAAGGTTAATTAGTATTGTTTTTTAGTTTGGATTCCAGTTCGATTATACGGTCTTGTAAGGGCTTGGTCATCGCCTCGACCTCTTCCATCGTAAACCGCTGTTTAATGTGTTGCGGACAATTCATATCCCAGGCCGAGATGGTGAAAACAATGGCCCTTTCCACTTTTGCTTTATAACTAGGGTCTGAAAGCGACTCCAAAAGCGCTTTATCATCAAAGACCACTTGGGCCATACCCCATATTTTTATTCTTCTCCTATTGGGGTAATCCATTAAAAAGAGGGACGCTTTATTGTTTTCGCTGAGATTGCCCACAGAAATATATTGCCTGTTCCCACCAAAATCAGCAAAGGCCAATCGCTTTTCATCCAATACTTTTAAAAAGCCCTTGGGGCCACCCCGGTGTTGAATATAGGGTTGACCTTCTGCATTGGCCGTACCAAAATAAAAGGAATCCATGGTACTTAAAAAATGCTCCAGATGCGGGTTGGCTTCTGATTGCCAGCCACCCATTTGTTCCATACGGGCATAGGATGATCTGGAATGGTGTTTTTCTTGCATGGCCTTAACTGCTGGCGTAAAGGCGACATCGCTCGTATATTTCAATTCATCATTTTTCATTGGTATCTTCTTTTTGCATTAATTGATAACGTTCTGCCAATACTTTACATTCCTCTGCTAAAATTCCTCCAATAATCCGAGGTTGGTTGCCCCAATGGGATACTTCCGTGGTCAACAAGACCTTTAATCCGGAGGTGATGCCGCCCACATGATCTACTGCAATCCCATATACTAGGGTCTCTATTTTATAATGCCGTAGTACATAGGAGCACATAAGACAAGGTTCGTGTGTGGTATACAGGGTACAACGGGACAGTGCTATCTTTTCCACCAGTTTTAAGGCATCTTTTATGGCCTCAATCTCAGCATGTTTGGTGATATCCCCGGTTGATTTTCCGGCTTCCACTCCCCTGCCAATGACCTTCCCGTTCAGCACTACAATGGAGCCCACAGGTGCATCTCCCCTCGTCAGTGCCTTTTCTCCCAGCACAAGGCATTGTTGCATATAGTGTTGATGCTTTTTCATAGTTGTGGTCTTTAGGGATTTGCCTTATGGAAGGTACCCAAAAAGAGCCGAAGCACTTCTTGGGTCTTCCTTAATTGTTGTTAAGGCGCTACAGTCTTATAATCGTATTGGATCAAATATATCAAAGGCAGTGCATAGGCCAAATGACGTACTAAGGTAATTACCGGCATCATTGGGGACATGTCCAGTCCTGCTACCCCGGCGCCCAGTAAGGGCAACATAAACAACCATACTAGAGCAATGGTCTCGCCCACTACAAAAAGTAGGGGTCTGAACCATTTAGGACCCCAAAGCGAAGGTGCAATCCCTGCAAAAAGTATGGCCAATAAGATGCCATTACTATAATGTCCTACTACACCATAGGCCAATCCCAAACCGGTTTTTGCACCCAATATTCCGGGAATGTCCCACCAGTTTCCGGTGATCATAAGACCTACAAGGTCAAATATTAGTGTTCCTAAAAATCCTGCAAGGATGGCGTTTTTCCAATTAATTGTTTTCATAATTTTAAATTTTTGCGATTAGTTGATACTTCGTTGCTATGCATAGCTATACGCAGCTATCCGTTTATTTAATTTCGTTTTTTTGTAAAAAATTGAGAATGTAATCGGCTATCTCTTCGCCCTTTTCTTCCAAGGCAAAATGTCCTGTATCCAAAAGATGGATTTCCAAATTCTTTAGATCCTTCTTGTAAGGATGTGCCCCTTCAGCTGGAAAAATATAATCGTTCTTTCCCCATACGATCAAGGTGGGTGGCTGGTGTTCCCTAAAATACCCCTGCCATTCTGGATATAAAGGCACATTGGTCCGGTAATCATAAAAGAGGGCCAATTGAATGGCGTTGTTTTCGGTTCTGCTTAAATGCTGAAGGTCAATATGCCAGTTATCCGGATTTATTTTGGTGGAATCCTGTACTCCGTGGGTATATTGCCATTGCAATCCAGCCAAGGAATGAAATCCTTCCAGTGCTTTTCCATTTTCTTCGGTATAGTTGTTCCAGTACTTCTTGATCGGTACCCAGAAATCGCGTAGCCCTTCGTCATAGGCATTCCCATTTTGAATGATCAATGCCTCTACCCTTTCCGGATATTTAGCCGCAATTCTAAAACCAATGGGTGCCCCGTAATCCATCAAATAGATGCTGTACTTGTCCACCTTTTTCGCGGCTAGGAATCCTTCTACAATTTTTGCCATGGTATCGAAGCTATAGTCAAAATCAGCCATGGCTGGTTGATCACTTCGTCCAAATCCAGGATAATCCGGTGCCAATACATGATAACGAACAGACAAGTCTGTTATTAAATTGCGAAACATATGGGAAGAGGTCGGATAGCCATGTAATAAAAGGATTGTGGGCTTGTCCAAATCTCCGGCTTCCCTATAAAAGATGTCCAGTCCGTTTACCTTTACCGTCTTGTGCAAGGTGGGATGATTTAGTTCAACGGCCTGTTTTGTAGCTAACTGCTGTGCCGGTTTTGAAAATGAAAGAATACTTAGGGATACCAATACGATGAATGCTATTCCTGTTACTGATTTTAAAGTTCTTGTTTTCATGATTTTTAAATTTTATATCTGTTTGTAATTTATATAGTTGGTGTGTTTTCTAATTATTTTTATTTATACGGCTTCCAAGGTTTCCAAATATTGTGCCTTGGGAAAATCAATGTCAAATCCGCCGTTGTGGTATACGTTATTGGTAATTGTTGTAAGCGCTACAATGGCAATCAATTCTGCAAAGGCGGCCTTGGTATATCCTACTTCCAAAAAATGATGAATGGTTTCTTCTGCTGGATGTCCTTTTTGATTAATCAACTGACTCACCAAGGTAACTAATGCGTTCAACTTTTCATCGGCTATGGTATTGTCCCTGATATCCAAGGTTTCGGCTTCAGTAAATCCGTTCATTTTCCCAATGGCCGTATGGGCAGATAGGCAATAGGCACATCCATTGGCCTGTGAAGTGGCCAAAGCAATGGCTTCGTATTCCTTTTTGCTAAATTCCCCACTTTTTAAGGTTTCCGTGAAATTTAGGAATCCTCCTAAAAGTTTGTCCGATGCTCCCATGGCGGCATACAGGTTGGGCAGCATACCCACTTTACTTTTGATGTTGCTAAAAATGGCCTTTGTATTATCATTGACCTCTTCTATTCGTAAGGGTGTTAAAACTTTCATTTGTTTATGTATTAAATTAATATTGATATGATTAAAATTTTCTTTGTGAACTACTGATCCGAATATCGTTGGCACTCATGTCACGCACTTGCATTAGGCCTTCCGCATTAAACTGCCAATGCTCGTTGCCATGGGTTCTATACCATTGTCCTGTAACGGTATGCTGCCATTCGTATTCGAAGCGAACGGATATGCGATCATCCGTAAACGCCCATAAATGTTTTCTTAGTTTGTAATGCTGTTCTTTATCCCATTTGTTGGACAAGAAATCTACTATGGCCCGTCTTCCGGTAAAAAAGAGATTCCTGTTTCTCCATTGAGAATCGAGGGCATAGGCTAAGGAAACTTTTACGGGATCTTTGGAATTCCAAGCATCTTCTGCCGCCTGCACTTTGGCCGCTGCAGTTTCTTTGCTAAAAGGTGGCACTAGTTTTTTCATTGTGTTTAAATTTCGGACAGACAAGTCTGTTTGTTTTTGTTTAAAAAAAGTTAGGGCAATAGGCGTTGGCAACAATTTTTCGCTGAATGAATGGGCCAGGCTTCTTTTTGTATTTGGGTTAAAATGATAGCACCTTCTATAAGTACCAAAATCTCATCACCCAAACCAGCCGCATCTGCAGCATTGCAATACCCATCACTCTTCAAGAGATTATGTATCCATTCCCGCAATTCATTTTTATGCAGCCGTACTTGATCCACTATTTTATGTTGCTCTTTAGGCAGGTCCGTAATAATGTTTTGAAAACCACAACCTCTAAAATCAACTGACACCAACCAATCATCCAAATAATCAAAACTTTTGAGCAATTTGTCTTTAGGTGTTTTTTCATTCGCTATAAAGTCAAACAAATTACCTACCCACATCGTATGTCTGCCCTGCAAATAGGCTACAGCAATATCTTCTTTGGACCTAAAATGCTGATACATACTGGCTTTGGCCACATTGGCTTCTTTTATAATCTGATTGATACCCGTTTGGTTGTACCCTTCCATATAAAACAATTCCGAGGCTGTTGCAATTATCCGTTCCTTGACTCCTAACGTATTCATGAGGCAAATATAAAATAATATTTTAATGAACAGACTTGTCTGTATTATTTTAACGTATAATTAACATTTAGATATTGTTCTTATAGCACCCATCAAAGGTAAACTCCTTCCTATTTAAATAAAGTAAGGTTTAAAAGCAGGGATTGGACAATCCAAAAAAGCAGTAAATACAGCTAGCCAAATTCCAAAAGATTTATGCAAAAAAACTAGGACAATAAAGCTTTGTTTGAATTTCCGTCATAATCGAGGCCTGCGATATTAGTGCTTCTATTTGGTCATCATTTAAGGGAACCAGATTAGTACTTACATTACGGGCAATCTCTAATTTTGACTTGGATTGTAACTGTTTAATAATTGCAGTGTAATCGATGCTGTCCTTTAATTTTTGTTCAATTACCTCCCATTTTTTTAATTCGATATCGGAAGCTAAAATACCGTGCAATTTCCAGACCTCCTTCTTTATATGGCCTTGTTTCAGGCCATCTATGAATACCGGAATCGATTCGTCAAAGTCCCATCCCAGTGATTGATAGGCTACCTCATGCTCTTGACTTGCGCTAGGCTGGAATAATTGGTGAATCATTTGAAGGTTTTTAATTCGGTTCATAAAGACATTGGATGTTCTAAATAACAAAGCGAAAGAATTCCAGTATTTGTTCTTAAAAGGCATTTCATTTCCAGCATCGCTAACTATGATGTAAAAACATCCATATTTACTGGATGTTTGCGTTAATTTATGAAGGCCCTGATTGTCATAAACACCACCATCCACCAATCGGGGTTTGACAATTTTATAGTTTTTGGGATCTTCATAATATTGTTTTGGGATTTTTACAGGTGTAAAAACACCTGGTACAGCTGTAGAAGCTGCCACAGCACGAGCTAATGGAAAGTTTTTGGTTTCATAATTAATCTTGGGTAATTCTTGGTCATAGGTATATTTGGAATCTCCCATACTGGTTCTGGAGAATACAAACAATCGACCTGTTTCAAGATTTGTTGAGTTTATGACAATTTCAATATCTGGAGATATGCTAGAAAGGGTCGCCTTTTTTATAAAAAATTTATTGTATGCTTTTTCATTCAAATAACTCAACGGGAATAGCTTGAATTGAAAAAAAAGGAGCAACAGTATAAATCCTAATATTCCCATTAAACCATATAGGGCCAATCCCTTAAACAATAGCCAAACACTTGCAATCAATAACCCTAGCATACCTATAAGAGGTACTAAAATCCGACAGGAAGTCAGCACAAATTTGATAACACTGCGCTTAACGCCAGATAAAATTATCTTTTCAAAGGTGTCGTAGTCCTCGTAATGGAGGGTGTAGGTTGCTCCCGTAATCGACCCTCCCGAATTTGATGATATAACGTCTACTTTATCCAATAATTCCAATTCCTTTAACTTTCTAAGGGTACCTATATGATAGGCCGTTGCACGATAGCCCCCTCCACTAAGACTTAATCCGAATTTCTTATTGTTGATCATAGCTATAAATTTATTTTTTAGCTTTTTAGAATTTTATAATTTTATGGTTAATTGATGGAAGAGATTATCTGCGTTGTCGGATATAAAATTACCTTTAAAATCGGTTTTTTCTGCGGAATTCATTTTCTCTC
>JAGLKG010000220.1 GCA_023141835.1 Maribacter sp.
GACTCTTAACTAAATGTCCACTTTTATGTTGCAAGTCCAGGGGTGGGGCTGAAGGGATAAATGGAAACCCTATTATACAAGCTCAATCCTGGATTTCGAGTTTGGAATGTAATATTTCGTTCGGGCACCTCTGACTGGGTCAGTTAAATGAAATAATTTTACTCTTATCTAATTGTCAACTTTTTTGTTGTATGTCCAGTCTTCCAGCTACTGTCGCATCTGTCAAATTTCATCTGAACAATCTAAACACTATATCAACGAAATGACTGATCTCAAAGGCAGCTTTCCGCAAAAGTTAAGTGAGATGAAAATTGCATTGTAGGATTGGCAAGTTAGCACCAATAGTCAAAGGCCTATGCCAAACCCAAATTTTGAGGCAAGTAAAAGGTATGAGTGGGGCAAGAATCCATACCGGAAATGATCAATAGGTGGGAGTTGATTCAATAGTTAGTCCCTAACAAGACACTACAGGATAGAAAGTGAAACTATTATTTCTTACTTTGAGTTGCTAGCAGTAGGCACGTACAGTATTGGAAATATGAAAGCACAATCATGAAATTCTAGTTCCTGACAGTGACGGCCTCTCCAAATAAATAATTTAAAGAAATGATAAAGTTAAGGATAATAATAGCCTTGTTTTCATTGGTAGCCTGTAACAGGACTTTGGAAAAAACAGAAAGCAAAAGTCTTGGTACGGATGATAATACATTTTGGATAGAAGATGATCAACCACTCGCTGTCAACGATTCTTTGTTCTATCTAGACAACCCATCACCTCTCTTTAGAAAAGAATTCAAAACGGATAAAACTATTGGGTATGCCGAACTGAGTATTACGGCTGCAGGATATTATAAGGCCTCCATAAATGGTTCTGGGGTAGGGGAAAATGTTCTTGAACCGGCATGGACCGATTTCAGTAAAAGAATCTACTATACCGAATATGATGTGACTTCCCTTATTCAGAATGGCGACAATTGTTTGGGTGTATCCCTTGGCAATGGTTTTTACAACCCTCTACCGCTTAGAAAATGGGGGAGAAGAAATTTAAGGAAAGACCTTAGCGTTGGTAAACCAACTTTTTTAGCCAAACTTTTAATTAGATATAAGGATGGCACATCGGAAGAAATAGTTTCTGATACTACCTGGAAATATGCTTCTGGTCCAATACTAAAAAATAGTGTTTACCTAGGGGTTACTTATGATGCACGCAAAGAGTTAAAGGGTTGGAATACCCCCGATTTTAATGACGACTTATGGAAACCTGTTCAAAAAGGGAGTCCACCTGGCGGAAAGTTGCAAAAAGCCTTTTTTCCTCCTGTTCAGGTAACGCAGGAAATATCTCCCGCTGAGATTTACTCTCCTGAAAATGGAGTCTGGATCGTTGATATGGGCGTTAATTTTACGGGGACCTATAAAATAAAATTATCGGGAAATATTGGGGATACCATTACATTTAGGTTTGGCGAAAGGGTTTACGACGATGGAAAATTAAATCCAATGACAACCGTCATCGGTCAGATTAAACAAAAAGGGGTTGGTGGCCCTGGTGCACCCGACATAGCATGGCAAACAGATAGTTATATTGTTGGTAAAAATCCCGATGTCTGGTTCAGCCCGGAATTCACTTACCATGTCTATCGATATATGGAAATTGTAGGAATGGACAAGAAACCGAAAACCGGAGATGTTAAAGGCCTGTTCATCCATACTAACGTAACCAATAAAAACAGTTTTTCAAGCTCTTCCGATCTTCTAAATTCGATACAAGAAGCTACTGAAAGAACCTTTTTGGCAAACCTTGTCAGTGTTCAGTCAGACTGCCCAGCAAGAGAAAAATTTGGATACGGCGGCGACTTAAATGCAACTAGTGAATCGTTTATTTATAATTTTGATATGCAGACTTTTTACCGTAAAACCATATACGACTGGGTAGATGCGATGAACGATTCGTCATTTGTGGATACCGCTCCTTTCGCTGGGGTCGAATATTGCGGAATCAGCTGGGAATCGGCTTATCTTACAACACAGTATTATCTATACCTCTACTATAACGATACAGAGATCATAAAGGAACTTTATGAACTGAATAAGCAATGGATGAACAAGGTAGCACGCATCCATCCAAATGGAATAGTTGATAAAGGTCTGAGTGATCATGAATCTATGGAGCCTGTTCCTGTGCAATTAACGGGTACAAGCCACTACTTACAATGTGCCCGTATAATGGAAACCTTTGCCTCGGTAATGGGTGATACTATAAATAAAAAGAAATATGGACAACTGGCCGAGAATTTAAAGAATCTGATAAAAGCCGAATTCTGGGATAAGTCGGTAAAAGAAAAAATAAATAGACAAACGCTGTTTTCCACCTTGCTTTATCATGGAATTGTACCCACCGATGAAATTGAAGCGGCAAAAGATTCCTTGTTGAATGCTGTTCAAAATGGCCCTTCTGGACATTTTAATACGGGTATTTTTGGCACCAAATATGTGCTTGAAGCCCTTTCCGAAAATAGTTCTCCAAATGCGGTTTTTGATATAGTAAATAGTAGGACGTATCCCGGCTGGGGCTATATGCTGGATCGTGGGGCAACAACAATTTGGGAAACATGGAAAGAAAGCGATAATACATACTCCAATAACCATCCCATGTTTGGAACGATATCAGAATGGTATTACCGTTGGTTGGGGGGCATTCGCCCTGAACCCCAAAACCCGGGATTTAAAACATTTGTTTTAGGACCTTCAACACCTGAAGGACTTGAGTTTGTTAATTGCACCTATCATTCCCCTTTCGGAGAGATTGTATCCAACTGGAAAAGGATGCCATCGGGGAGTATTCGGTATGAAATGAAAATTCCTAAAGGTAGCAAGGCAACCATTATTTTGCCCCTGGATGAATCACAAAAAATAAAAGTAGAAAAGAAGGATAAAAATTTTAAGCCTGAAAAGATAGATGGTTTGCTAACGGATAACTTTAAATTGGACGAAGGAGATTATATCATTACAGTTTATTCTGAGAATTAACGCCAAAGTAACGTGATCAAAACCATACAATAAAATACTGATATGAAAAATATACTATCAATTGTTCCTGCAATAGCCATGACGTTGGCATTAGTGGCTTATTCAGGCAACAAAACAAAAAAAGCAACGCAAGAGGATAAAAAGCCAAATGTGTTATTAATCGCGGTAGACGACCTTAATGATTGGATAGGTGTTCTGGGTGGACATCCGCAAGTGAAGACGCCCAATATAGACCGATTAGCTGCTCGTGGTGTGCTCTTTAGCAATGCCCATTGTCAGTCTCCGGTGTGCAATCCGTCTCGCGCCAGTTTAATGACCTCACTGTACCCCAGTACTTCGGGCATTTATTTTTTGAATCCGGACCTTAAAGAATCTCCTGTGGCCAGTAAGAGCAGGCTCATGCCACAGCGTTTCGAAGAGGAGGGTTATAACGTATTTGGTGCAGGTAAACTGTTTCACAATGGGGGAGGCCAAAATGAAACGTATGTGCCAAATTATGCAGGACAATTTGGTGGATTTGGCCCTATGCCTGAAGAGAAAATCAGTGATTATCCTGGGCATCCACTGTGGGATTGGGGTGTTTATCCTGAGCGTGACGAACAGATGCCTGATTATCAAATTGCAAGTTGGGCAGAGCAGCGATTGGCCGAAAAACAGGAACAACCCTTTTGGATGGGCGTGGGTTTTTACCGTCCGCATGTACCTCAGTTTGCACCACAAAAGTGGTTTGATATGTACCCCATTGATAGCGTTCAGTTACCGAAAATCATATCAGAAGACTTGTCTGACATTTCCTCCTATGGTGTAGACATTACCAGGCTGAATCACGTGTCACCAACACATGAATGGGTGACAGAAAATGACGAATGGAAACCCCTGGTGCAGTCTTATTTGGCCTGTGTTAGTTTTGTGGACGCACAAGTTGGCAGAGTGCTTACAGCGTTGGACAAAGGAGAATATGGAGACAACACCTATGTCGTCCTCTTCAGTGATCATGGTTTTCATCTTGGTGAAAAGGAGCGATATGCCAAACGAAGTTTATGGGAAGATGGAGCTCGGGTTCCCTTGATAATTGTTGGGCCAAATATACCAGAGGGGAAAGTCTGTAATAAGCCCGTTCAATTGTTGGATATCTACCCTACGTTGTTAGAATTAACAAATCTCGAAGCAGACCCAATGCATGAAGGGCATTCGTTGGTGCCGTTGTTGAAAGATGGTGAAGCTGATTGGCCTTATATGGCCCGCACCAGCTTTGGTCCAGGAAACTATGCCATACGCTCAGAGCAATATAGATTTATCCAATACAATGATGGGTCAGAAGAATTTTACGACCATTCGAAAGATGCGCAGGAATGGTATAATGTGATCGATAATCCAGAGAATGATGTAACCATCCAACAACATCGGAACCAGATACC
>JAGLKG010000221.1 GCA_023141835.1 Maribacter sp.
AAAACAAAATAGAAAACAAAATGAAAAGTAAATTACTTGTAGTATTAAGTTTTGCTTTGGTTTTATTTAGTTGTCACCAATCGAATAAGACTAAAGCTATAAGCAAACCTGTTAAAAAACCAAACATTGTATTGATCCTTTCTGATGACCAGGCATGGAATGATTACGGTTTTATGGGACACGGCATCATAGAAACACCTCATTTAGACAAGCTGGCTTCGCAAAGTGTGGTGTTTGAAAGAGGATATGTTCCTACACCTATATGCCGGCCTTCCCTGATGACCTTGTCAACCGGACTTTATCCACACCAACACAAAATTACAGGGAACGACCCCAAAGGAGGTTATAGAAATCCTGAGTTTCCCCGTGAAGAACTTTTGAATAATATTGATACGATTCCCACTTTGCAAAAGCTATTGGCACAGCAAGGATATCTTACGCATCAGTCAGGAAAATGGTGGGAAGGTGATTATAAAAGAGGTGGCTTTACCCATGGAATGACGGAAGGTGAACGTCATGGTGACAAAGGGTTGGACATTGGCCGCAAAGGCATGGATTCGATATTTAATTTTATAGATCATGCCCGCTCAAAAGACAAACCGTTTTATGTATGGTACGCACCTTTTTTACCGCATAGGCCCCATAATCCACCGGATAGTTTATTTCAAAAATATGCAGCTAAAGTAGATTCAGAACACCTTGCACGTTACTATGCCATGGTAGAGTGGTTTGATAGTACTTGTGGGCAATTGATAGATTATCTGGATGATAATAATTTAAGGGAGAACACCTTGATCTACTATGTTTGCGACAATGGCTGGATTCAACAATCAGATTCCCCTAACTTTGATATTGGCAGTAAACAAACGCCTATGGATGGAGGGGTAAGAACACCTATTTTATTTTCTATGCCGGGAACTTTAAAACCATCTTCAAGAGAAGAACTGGTTTCCAGTATTGATATATTACCAACTATTTTGGATGCCGTTAAACTGGAAATTCCTCAAAATTTACCCGGCCTTAATTTGTGGGATGATTTAAAAAATGAAAAAGCGATTGATCGTAATATTATATTCGGAGAAGCTTATGGACATGATATTGTGGATAAAGATAATCCGGAAGCTTCACTGGGATACCTTTGGTGCGTTGAAGATGATTGGAAATTAATCCTGTCATATGATGGAGTCCTTGAAGGGGGGAATGGAGGATATGATTTTACACATAATGCCGTGAGAAGCGAGCCGATTAGATTGTACAAGATTACGGAAGATCCCTTTGAAAAAGAGAATCTGGCCGGTGAATACCCGGATAAAGTTCAGCAATTAAAGGAGAAAATCGAAGCATGGTATCCATTAAAAGAAAGAAAATTATTAGTAGCACATAAATAATATAATAATGAAACGAAGGCGCGTTATAGCAAACCATTTAATGTCTATTGGAGTGGCAATAGTTTTATTGATGATGGGCTGTGCAACTGAAGAAGCAAAACCTCCAAATGTATTGATAATCATGGCCGATGACCTTGGTTTTTCAGACTTAGGCTGCTATGGTGGCGAGATAAATACTCCTAATTTAGATAAATTGGCCTCTGCCGGGATACGATTTACCCAATTTAATAATACCGGCCGTTGCTGGCCAACACGAGCAGCTCTTTTAACCGGATACTATCCGCAACAAATAGGGCGTGACAATGCCCCTGGAATTTCAGGTGGTGGAGGGCCGAATAAAAAACGTCCGGAATGGGCCAATGTATTGCCCCGATATTTAAAAGAAGCCGGTTATAGATCTTTTCACTCTGGGAAATGGCATTTAGACGGAATGCCAGTGGAAAGTGGTTTTGATCGCTCCTACTATTTAAAGGATCAACATCGATTTTTCAATCCTCTGGTCCATTATGAAAACGATAAAAAACTACCACTGGTCAAAATGGGTTCAGGATATTATGGCACTATAGAAATTGCAGATAAAGCCATTGAATATTTAAAAGAACATGAAGAAAAATTTACGGAGAAACCTTTTTTCTCCTACGTAGCTTTTACAGCACCTCATTTCCCTTTACATGCCCTGCCGGAAGACATAGCAAGTGTCGGAGACCGTTATGCCAGCGGTTGGAATGTGATGCGTCAAAAACGTTGGGAACGTATTCAAGAATTGGGAATTGTTAAGGGAGAACTATCAAAGGTAGAAACAGATATTGGTCCACCTTATCATTTTCCAAAAGCATTTGAAATTCTGGGGGATGGAGAAGTTAATCGCCCTGTGCCTTGGGATAGTCTTTCATTGGAACAGCGGCAATTTCAACAAGATAAAATGACCATTCATGCGGCCATGGTTGAACGTATGGATAAGGAAATTGGCCGGATTATAGAACAACTAAAAGCCATGGATGCTTTAGATAATACACTCATACTTTTTCTTTCGGATAATGGCGCAAGTGCAGAAATCATGGTGAGGGGAGATGGACATGATCCAGAAGCATTACCTGGTTCAGCAGCATCACATCTATGCCTTGGCCCGGGTTGGTCCAATATGAGTAATACGCCATTTAGACGTCATAAAACATGGACGCATGAAGGTGGAACTGGCACTCCATTTATTGCGCATTGGCCTGGAGGAATAAAAGCAGAAGGAGCATTGAGGAAAACGCATGGACATATAACCGATATTGTACCAACCATACTCGATTTGGTAGATGTTTCACCTAGTGATGAACAACAGATGCCATTTCCGGGAGCATCCTTACAACCTATTTTTAAAGAAGATACCAATTGGAAGCATCCTATTTGGTATTATCATGAGGGAAATCGTGCCCTACGAGTTGGTGACTGGAAGCTGGTAGCTGCCAGAGATGAACCTTGGGAACTCTTTAATCTAAAGAAAGACCGAACAGAATCAAATAATCTGGCCTCTGAAAACCCTGATAAAGTGTTTGAATTGGAAAAAAAGTGGACCAACATGTTGAATAAGTTTCGTGAAGATTCGCTTAATAAAATAGAGGCCAAAAATTAAAGTTTGAAGTATAAGCATAAACAATGAAACGCATCGTTTTTAAAATGCAACTAAATGAAGGTCAAAAAAAAGAATATATAAAACGCCATAAAGAGAATTGGCCTGAGTTGAAATTATTACTTAAAGAACCAGGTGTGTGTGAATATTCTAATTTTTTGATAAGGAAACTAATATCTTATTCGCCTTTGAAAAAGTAAATGGTGATAGAGGTTCTCAAGATTTTGGGGTAAACGGAAATTGTACAAAAATGGAGGTTGTTTTTATGCGGATAACGGCTATACCTATGTTTTTATGACTTTATAAAAAGTAGTTTCCTCATCTTTTTCGACACCTATATATAAGATTCCAGGGTTAAATTTTGAAACATCTATATAAATTTCAGATGAATTACTAGAAGGGTATTGTTTTTTCAGCAGTGTTCGCCCCGTTTCATTATAAATTCGAACGTTAATCGGTTCGGAAGTTATACCGGTTATTATGGTTACATAATCGGAAGATGGGTTGGGGTACAATATTAATTGTTCAGTAGTGGTTTGTTCTTCTTGATCGAATATTTTAGAACTTACCTGGAGACTTGTGCCACATGGATTTGCATTAGAACCGTTAGCAGATTTTGATGCACTATTACAGCCCTCAGTAATTACTTCCCATTGCAACCTACCTCCATTGGTATAAATTTCAAAAGTATGTTTTCCAGGAAGAAATAGTTCTGGCGGAGATCCTATGAAATAAGCATTGCCTTTTAGCATATTATTAGAACCGTTAGGGATAAATATTGGAACATTAAGGTCGTTTGTATATTCAAACCGAAGCAATGTTGTTATTTCTGGATGCTCTGAAATGGTAGCAGGGGTTTTGCAAATATCAGATGCTTTAATTCTGTTATTACAACCAACAGCCGGATTTACATATAATATACCTGGTGATTGTGATATGATATAATTATCATATCCGGTTAAATTCGAAATATCTGCAAATACCGAATACTCACCGGCCACTAAATTCCCAGATTGAATAGTACCATTTTGGTCTTTTATAATAAAATTGTCTATCGTTGGTATAGAGTCGTCACAAACCAATCCGTTAATTTGGGTGTAAAAGCTAGAAGGTGTTGGGGAACCTTCAGAAATGAAATCAGATAACACTTCTATTTGTAATGCAGTTTTATTAATGGTTAAATTACCAGTATTATAGGTGAGGTTGTAATTGTCTGGTTGAATAGTATTACTTATGGCAATAGTAGTGCTTGGGGTACAAGTATCTGATGGAGTAAAATTAAGAGTTCCCAAGATATCTATTATTGTTTCTTCAAAAGGTAATTGTTCTAGATTTATGGTAAAGGTATATAAGGGGTCCTCTAATTGGCCGTAGGT
>JAGLKG010000222.1 GCA_023141835.1 Maribacter sp.
AATTGACATCAAACCCGAGGTCAGCAGATGTGTTATTGACCGATTCATCATTCCCCTCATCATATTCTTTGCTAGACTGGGTAATGGCATAAGGAACAATTTCCAACCCTAATCCTTGTGATGGTTCAACGAGGCCTGTTAGAATTCCGGCATTCTGTGGCCGCAATAACCCTTGATTGCGACGATGGCCGGTCCAAAGCAATTCCTCGTTTTTACGACGTACGGTTCTTTGAAAATTAATTCCCCAGATATCACTTTTGGGATCAAAGTTTATGCTCCTAAAGGGAATCTTGATTTCGGCCGACCAACCAAAGTCACCGATATAGGTCCAAGCTTTCCAGATGCCGTCCCAATCCTTATTTAAGGTTTGTCCTTGCCCGGAAGAAATGAGACCGTCTCCGCGCAATCCCAAGGGATTGATTTCAAAAAAATAGGCTCTTCGTTTGTCCATAAATGTGTCAAAAACCCATCTAAAACGATCGTCCGTTTCCAGTGATGCGTCTCTCTTCTTTTGAAAAGCTTTTATGCCTGACGGATCGCTATCATAACAAATGACTGCGATATAGATGTTTTGGTTATCGAAGGCGACTCTTACTTCTGTTCGCTCTGTAGGTTCACCGCCCTCTTTCGGTTCTTGCATTAGGAAATTGCCATTGCCTGGAATTTTTAACCAAAAAGCTTCATCCACAATACCATCCATATGAAGCTCAACACCATTGAGTAGACGCCCCCTTATTTCTCTAGGCCCATTCTCATTTCCAATGTCCTGGCTGTATCCAAGAATCGGAAAGACACAAAGAGATACAAGACCAATGACATTTGCAACAATCCTTGTCAAACGATTCATAATGCACTCTTTTGATAATCCTTTTGAGATTTTTAGGCTTATAACAATACTAAAATTAAGGTAAAAGATAAGACTTATAAGAATCCTGTATTATTGGTGGCCTCCATTCTTTTCTTAGTTTTTTAGAGTTGCATAAAAATCAGCTAATATATTTTCGGCATCGAAGTGTTCCCAAATTGTAATTTTTCGAGTGTTGTCTGGCTGTTCTACCCAACGCTTGTCAATCATTGTCGGGCACGGGATTTCGGCTGCCTTTGCCCAATCCGGGTTCTTTACAATGGCAACCGCGGCCATGTCAAAAAGAGATCTAGACGGGGGATCTCCGTGATAATCGATATGGGTAAAGAGATTCACGGAATAATCACCAAAATTATCGAATGAACCACCATGCCTTCCAACAATTGGAGTGCCTATTTTTGGACCTAATCCTGGCATGTTTTGATTGACCTCTTCTTGGGTAATTTTAACGGCATCGGTTCCTGAAGGTTTACCATACCGAACAGTTGCCATTTCAAATTCAATGTCCGTTCCAAGCACATAGTTCATTGATGGTATATCATCTTCCAGGTTATATTCCCCAGGATCGGGATAGTTTGCCCCTAACCAGACCAAACGAATATTGCTAGCAATGGAAGGGTCTTTTTTTAAGGACAACGCCAAATTAGTAAGCTTACCAACGGCAATGACCACAAG
>JAGLKG010000223.1 GCA_023141835.1 Maribacter sp.
CATTAGATTTACATTCCCTTAGAAGCTTGGTTTTCGAGAATTATACAACACAAAATCTTTTACAGGCAACCCGATTTTACACTACCCAGGTATCTACAGTAAATGGAACTGAAATTTCGGGCTATTGTTTTGATGAGGACAAAGATATGGTATGGCTCGAAGGTACTGCGCAAATGGCCCTTGCATATAAAATGGCAAGCGATGAACATAATGCCGATGCCATTATTTCAGAACTTGAAAAATCCTTTGTCAATGCTCTTTTTTTACCACTTCCAATGGCGTACCATTTGCTAGTAACCATGGCACAAACTATGGCCAAGAAATGTTATGGGACCACGCAGGTATTACTCCGGCCCTTTCGGCCACAGCCTGATATATCTTTACAAAAAATGGTTTTAACCCTTTATCATGGGGCCAAAAAAAGAGATTCCCTCAATTGATAACTTCTGGGACGGCAACTAACATATAACCCAATACTATTGATTATTTGGCCATAGCGCTTTCCTTACCGATTTTGGATGGTGAGGATTTACTCATTCCCAATTCAGGTATAACCAATAAAGGAATTTGGGTGTGAAAAGCCAACCTTTTAATCACAGGCTCACGAGTCATTCTTTCCATATAACTATGCTGGAAATTAAGCATGGCCAACAAATGAATATCAAGCTCCTCGGCAAAGATCTCCAAGGTTTTTGAAACGGAATTCAACTCAGATACCGTATGAAGATAATGTTCAACCCCATTAAGGTATTTTCTTAACATATTGAGATTAAACTGCTGTATTTCTGTCAATGCCTTAATTTCATATTGCACATGCACAATACGAATGGTCGCATCAAACGTATGTGCCAAATCAATCATAGGCTGCAACTCGGTTTGCGAATAAAACCGATTGAAATCTGTGGCGAATGCGATTTCCGATGGCTTTGCGTATGTAAAATGCTCTGGAATGGCCAAAACAGGGCAGTTCTTAACCGATTTAATTATCCGCACCGTATTGCTACCCATAAAAACCTCCTCCAAACCTGATGCTCCTTTGGTTCCGGTAACAATAAGATCAATGCCTTCATTTTCAACAACTTCCTTTATTTCATCGACCAGTAAACTAAAAGAGGAGATGGTCCTAAACTCGTGTAAAGGATAATCAAAGGTGTCTTCGATTTTTTTTAATACATTGTTCAGTCCGCTCTCCGAATGGTTTCGTGCACCACCCTCTAAATGACCCCCACTCAATGAGGTTGCCATAAACCTGCTACTGGCTATCGCCGGGGTATAGGTATTTAAAAGATGAAAAACGCAGGCTTCATCCTTGAACAATTCTATGGTATATTTGGCTGCGTTCCAAGCATTGTCTGAAAAGTCAGATGGCAGCAATATGTTTTTCATTCCAATTTGATATTTTAATAACGAGGTAAAATTATTGGAATGATTGCTCTCAAACTATGACTTATGTCAGTTTCCGAAGAAAGCTGGAATACATTATAATAAAAGTGTTTTTGATTTTGGGATGATTTGTCTTAATTTCCAAAATTATCGGAGACTAAAAGCCCTCAATAAGATCTTGAAGCATTTTTTCATTGACTATGCCAATTTTCTTACCGGAAGTTTTGATTACGCCTTTCTTTTTGAATTCTGAAATAATGCGAATAGCAGATTCTGTAGCAGTTCCAACAACATTGGCAATATCTTCACGGGAAAGGGTTAAGTTTAAAAAACCTTGGGCATCTTCGCCATAATTGTTTTTAAGATAGATAAAAGCCTCAGCGATACGTTGTTTCACAGTCTTCTGTGACATATTAACAATCACATCATCGGCTTCCTTAAGATCATGTGCCATATGTCGCAGCACCTCAACGGCAAAATCCGCGTTCCGGTTTAAAGTATGTACTATGCTATCTTTTGGAATAAAACAGAGTTCCATATCACTAAGGGCCACCGCGCTTAAATTGGTAGATTCCTCAACAATAACGGAACGTTGGCCCATTACTTCACCTCTACTGACCAATTTCACGATTTGATCTTTACCGTTGGCACTTAATTTTGAAAGCTTTGTGATACCGTTTCGAACGCAGAACACACCATCCAGTTTATCTCCTTCTTCAAAAATAGCCTCACCCTTTTTAACCTTTTTGGTGATTTTGGAGTCAGACACCTTTTTTAATTCGTCCTTACTCATGGCCCTCAAAGAATTGAATTGTCTTATAATGCAATTCTCACATCTACTTGGTTCATCCTGCTCCATAAGTAATTTATTTGTATTCTTTGAATAATTCTACAAAATTATTGAAAAGATGACAATTATCATATATATATTTGTGAAACTTGCAAATATTTGCACTAGGTATAAGTAAATGTAAATGGACAAAGTCAACTGTTATCATTGTGGTGACTATTGTGGCAATAGACTAATAGTGCATGATGAAAAGAGTTTCTGTTGTAATGGTTGTAAAACCGTATATGACATTTTTTCAACGAATGATCTATCATATTACTATGACCTTCAATCTGCTGCAGGGGCCACACCAAATGTAATCGAAGAAAAATATGATTTTCTCAATGAAATATCCATTGCAGAAAAGCTTTTGGAATTCAATGAAAACAAACTTCAGATTGTGAACCTTTACATTCCCCATATCCATTGTAGTTCCTGCATATGGATTTTGGAGAATTTAAGCAAACTAAATCCTTCAATAACCACTTCACAAGTAGATTTTCCAAAAAAAACTGTGAGAATAGTGTTCAATCCAGAATTTCTAAACCTAAAAGACTTGGTGCTCTTACTGGTTAGAATTGGCTATGAACCTTACATATCACTTGACGATTATGACAAGGGAGAAAAGAAAGTAAATCGAAGTCTTATATACAAATTAGGGATTGCAGGCTTCGCCTTTGGCAATGTAATGTTCCTTTCTTTTCCTGAATATTTCGAGGTCGACGAATTTTGGCTCGACCAGTATAAGGTTATGTTTAGATGGCTCATGTTCATTTTTTCTTTACCCGTGGTTTTTTATGCCGGCCAAGACTATCTAATTTCGGCATACAAAGGACTTAGGTCCAAATTATTGAATATTGATGTCCCTATAGCATTGGGAATCCTAGTTCTCTTTATAAGAAGTACTTTGGAAATTATCTTCGATTGGGGCACTGGTTTTTTCGATAGTTTAACTGGCTTGATATTCTTTTTGTTATTAGGCAAATTCTTTCAACAAAAAACGTATTCATTCCTTTCTTTTGAAAGGGATTATAAATCCTATTTTCCTATTGCTATTACAAGAATCACCAAGGATGAGAAGGAAGAAACCGTTCAAGTTTACGACATCGAACCAGGCGATAGGTTATTGATTCGAAATGAGGAACTGATTCCTGTTGATGGCATTCTCATTAATGGTAAGGCCCAAATTGATTATAGCTTTGTCACTGGCGAATCGGAACCAGTGTTCAAGGAGTCCGGTGATAAGATTTATGCCGGTGGCAAACAATTGAACGGTGCCATCGAGATGGACGCGCTAAAATCGGTTTCACAAAGCTATTTGACCCAGTTATGGAGCAATGCCGTCTTTAATAATGACAAATCCAGTACATTCCGTACACTGACCGATAGTATTGGCAAACGTTTCACTTGGGCAGTATTGACCATTGCATTTGTGGCAACGGCGTTTTGGGTTTATTATGACAGTAGCAAGGCTATGAATGTTTTTACAGCAGTTCTTATTATTGCCTGTCCTTGTGCCATTGCGTTGGCTGCGCCTTTTACTTTAGGCAATATGCTGCGCATTTTCGGACGCAAAAAGTTTTATCTAAAAGACACCCAAACCATTGAGCAGTTGGCCCAGATAAACACTGCTATTTTTGATAAAACAGGAACCATTACCACCACTCAAAAAAGTAAGGCCTCCTATGAAGGCATGCAACTTTCACATGCAGAGGAATCGCTGTTGAAAAATACATTGCGAGCCTCCAACCACCCCTTGAGCCGTGCCTTATATGATATGTTGGCAGAACAAAACATTGTTACCCTTGATGCCTATCAAGAACATTTGGGGAAAGGTGTGGAAGGCAAGAAAAATGATGGCCATATCAAAGTGGGCTCTGCAGATTTTATAGGCAATGCAGCAACCAGCGATATGCAATCCACTGCGGTACATATAAGCAGTAATAACACCTATAAAGGACGTTTCGTATTTCACAATCACTACCGCGATGGAGTGTCAGAAGTTTTTGGGGACATGAAAAAGGATTTGGAATTGGCCATTTTGTCCGGGGACAATGAGGGAGAAAAAACAAGATTGGAAACTATTTTGCCCAAATTGACCCCAATGTATTTCAACCAAAAACCCAATGACAAGTTGAATTTTATTAAATCACTCCAAGAAAAAAACAAGAAAGTAATGATGGTTGGTGATGGCCTCAATGATGCCGGAGCCTTGGCACAGAGCGATGTTGGCATCGCAATTTCTGAAAATGTAAACGTTTTTTCCCCCGCCTGTGATGGAATTCTTGACGCATCAAAATTCAAAGAACTCTATCAATATATACTCGCTTCAAAAAAGGCAATGAAAATTATTAAACTAAGTTTCTTATTGTCTTTGTTCTACAATATTATAGGGCTCTATTTTGCGGTAACAGGGCAATTGTTGCCAGTTATTGCTGCAATTTTAATGCCCTTGAGCTCAATTAGCGTTGTGGGGTTTAGTACCTTTGCCACGAATATTTTGGGAAGAAAATTAAATTAATTAAAAAACTGACAAATGTCATATTTTGGCCTTTGACAGCAATGTAGCTTTACAGCGAAATTCGGGTAGGTATGAGTGTTATTTCTGTGCTATTGACCATCAGCATTATAGTTGCTGTTGTCTTTTTCATTGCATTTATTGTTTCGGTAAGAAGCGGACAGTTCGATGATTCGTATACTCCCTCTGTGCGCATGCTATTTGAAGACGAGCTGGTCAAGCCTGCCTCACCTGTAGTCAGGGAACATTCTAGCAATAGCCTTGAAAATGAGAATAAATCAATCCAACTAAATAAAAGTCAAAAATTGTAATTATGGAAGTACAACAGTTTTATTACGATAACAAAATCGTAAAAAATTTCCTCTACGCCACCATGCTCTGGGGAATTGTGGGTATGGCGGTCGGGCTATTATTGGCCTTCATGTTTCTTTTCCCAAATTTGACCGATGGTATCTCATGGTTGAGTTTTGGTCGTTTAAGACCATTACATACCAATGCCGTTATTTTTGCCTTTGTAGGCAATGCTATGTTTGCCGGAATATACTACTCGACCCAACGCTTGCTTAAGGCACGCATGTTCAATGATACTTTAAGTAACATCAACTTCTGGGGATGGCAGCTTATTATTGTGGCCGCGGCAATTACCCTGCCTTTGGGGTATACGACTTCCAAGGAATATGCAGAACTGGAATGGCCTATAGATATAGCGATCACTGTGATTTGGGTGGTCTTTGGCTGGAACTTCATAGGCACTTTAATAAAACGTAGACAAAGGCATTTGTATGTCGCCATTTGGTTCTATTTGGCGACGATTGTAACGGTAGCTGTACTACATATATTTAATAGTCTAGAGCTTCCTGTCGGTGCCCTAAAGAGTTATTCTGTATATGCCGGAGTACAAGATGCTTTGGTGCAATGGTGGTACGGGCATAATGCTGTGGCCTTCTTCCTAACCACACCTTTCTTGGGCCTTATGTATTATTTTGTCCCTAAGGCCGCCAACAGACCGGTGTATTCGTATAGGCTTTCTATCGTTCACTTCTGGTCCCTTATTTTCATATATATATGGGCAGGACCACACCACCTGTTATATTCATCTTTGCCTGATTGGGCCCAAAACCTAGGTGTTGCATTTTCCGTTATGTTGATTGCTCCTTCATGGGGTGGTATGATCAACGGTTTATTGACGCTTCGCGGGGCTTGGGATAAGGTAAGAACCGATCCAACCTTGAAATTTATGGTGGTTGCGATTACCGGTTATGGTATGGTAACTTTTGAAGGACCTTTGCTTTCTTTAAAAAACGTAAATGCCATCGCGCATTTTAGCGATTGGATTATTGCCCACGTGCATGTTGGTGCATTGGCGTGGAATGGTTTCTTAACCTTTGGCATGATCTATTGGCTAGTTCCCAAGATGTTCAAAACCAGATTGCATTCACTGCCTATGGCCAATCTTCATTTCTGGATAGGCACTTTGGGTATTATTCTATATGCACTCCCCATGTATGTCGCTGGGTTTACCCAGGCGCTCATGTGGAAAGAATTCAACCCCGATGGAACTTTGGCCTACGGTAACTTCTTGGAAACCGTAAACGAGATCATGCCTATGTATTGGATGAGGGCGATTGGCGGTAGCCTTTATATTGTTGGAGCCATTGTAATGATATACAATATAGTTGTAACCATTAAAAACGGCAGTAAAGTGGAAGATGAGTTGGCCGAAGCTGCAGCTTTGACGAGGGTTTCGAAAAGGAGAATTGTGGGAGAAACTTTCCATACCTGGTTAGAACGTAAACCCATTCAATTGACCATTCTGGCAACAATCGCCATATTGATAGGGGGTATTGTGCAAATAGTTCCCACTATTTTGGTAAAATCGAATATTCCAACAATCACAAGTGTAAAACCCTATACCCCTTTGGAATTGGAAGGTAGGGATCTTTATATTCGAGAAGGCTGTGTAGGGTGTCATTCTCAAATGATACGGCCCTTTAGAAGTGAAGTGGAACGCTATGGTGAATATTCCAAGGCTGGCGAGTTTGTTTATGACCACCCATTCCTTTGGGGCAGTAAACGTACAGGTCCCGATTTATTAAGGATTGGAGGCAAATACTCGGACAGTTGGCATCTAAACCATATGTACGATCCGCAAAGTACTTCCTCAGGTTCCATTATGCCAGCATACCAATGGTTGGTTCTCGACGAGCACGATCGCAGTAATATACAAACCAAAATGGAGGCCATGGTAAGTTTAGGCGTTCCATATACCGAAGAGGAAATCGCAAATGCACAAAGTGATATGGATATCCAAGCAGCGCAGATTGAGAAAAATCTTCATACCGACCCCGATTTCGTGAATTCCTATGAAGCAGATAAACAATATGCCCAGGAAAACGGTTTGGAATTCGTAGAAATGAAAGATCGTGAAATTGTTGCGATGATAGCTTACCTACAGCGATTAGGCACAGACATCAAGGTCAAGGAAACAGGAAAACTTTTATCCGAAAATAAATAAGCCATGTTGAAATTTATAAAAAACCATATGGAAAGCATAGAAGGCATAGCAACCTATCCTATGATATCATTACTCATTTTCTTTGTCTTTTTTGCACTGCTGTTCTGGTGGGTCCTTACCGCACGAAAAGAGTACATTAACGAAGTAAGCCAAATACCATTAGAAGACAACAACCAAAATAATCACGTATTATGAAAAATAGATCACCTTGGTGGATTAGAATCCCCGTAATCTTCTTCATCATTTTTGGATTGATGGAGTATTTTATAGACTCTGGTGAAAAACCAGCAATTATTGAATATCCAATTACACAGTTGTTTTTGTTGATTGTTTTAATGATTCTGATTGCCATAGAATTGGTATTGAAAGCCATAGAGAATATCATGTTTCAAACCCTGTCAGAAGATGCCAAAGTGAACTATTTGGCAGATAAATCGGATCGCGAATGGGCATGGGGCAAAAAAGTGTGGAGTAAACTTACTGGAAACAAACCCATTGAAAAAGAAGGTGAGATCATTCTAGACCATAATTATGACGGCATAAAGGAATTGGATAACGACCTTCCACCCTGGTGGGTCTGGATGTTCTATGCTACAGTACTCTTTGGCGTTGTTTATTTGGTTCGCTTTCATGTCTATAACGATTACGACCAAGAACTGGAATATGAGCAGGAAGTTGCAGCAGCAAACCTTGCCATAGAAGAATATAAGAAAACCGCCAAAGGTTTGGTCGATGTCAATACTGTGGAGCTGTTAACAGATGCCTCCGATATAAGTGCGGGTAAAGCTATATATGAAACCACCTGCGTCGCCTGCCACATGGCTGATGGTGGCGGTGGTATTGGCCCTAACCTTACCGACGAAAACTGGATTCTGGGCGGTGGTATAAAAAATATTTTCAATACGATTTCTGAAGGCGGTAGGGACGGAAAAGGTATGATCGCTTGGAAACAAACACTTAAACCCGTTGAGATAGCCCAGGTATCAAGTTATTTATTGACATTTAAGGGAACAACACCAGCAAATCCAAAAGCAGCTGAAGGCGAGATTTGGGTAGATGAAAAATAAAGTCGTATCTCTTGGAAGTATTATTACCCTTTCAAGGTATTGATTCCGAAAATATTGTAGTGGATCAATGAAATTCTTTTTTACAAAAGAAGGTTAGAAATGGCACAAGACAGTGAAAATTTTCGGGATTCAATAGGTACCATCGGTAAAGAAGGTAAACGCGCCTGGGTTTTCCCAAAGAAACCCAGTGGCCACTATTACAAATACCGCAAATGGGTAAGCTATATTTTGTTGGCCATTCTCATAATGTCACCATTTCTAAAAATAAATGGGAACCAGTTTCTAATGTTCAATGTATTAGAGCGCCGTTTCAATATTTTAGGTTTCCCTTTTTGGCCTCAGGATTTCCACTTGTTTGTGGTTTCGATGATCATTGGCGTAATTTTCATCGCTCTGTTTACCGTAGCTTTTGGTCGTATCTTTTGCGGATGGATGTGTCCACAGACAATTTTCATGGAGATGGTCTTCCGCAGAATTGAGTTTTGGATAGATGGTGATCGAGGGGCACAAATGCGATTAAATCGCCAACCTTGGAATGCTGAAAAAATAAGGAAACGCCTACTTAAATGGATGGTGTTCTTTATCATTTCCTTCCTTATTGCCAATGTGTTCCTCGCCTATTTAATTGGCAGTGACAAGCTGATCCTATCTGTTGTAGATGGGCCTCTACAGCACCTAAGCACCCTGATATCCCTATTGATATTTACTGCGGTATTCTATTTTATATTTGCGTGGTTTAGGGAACAAGTATGTATTATCGCCTGCCCGTACGGCCGAATGCAAGGGGTGTTGTTGGACAATAAATCCATTATCGTGGCCTATGACCATAAACGTGGTGAAGGCGAAAAGGGCAGAAAGCTGTTCAGAAAGAATGAGGACCGTTCGGTGCTTGGCAATGGTGATTGCATAGATTGCAAACAATGTGTACATGTATGCCCAACAAACATTGACATTCGAAACGGGACCCAACTTGAATGCATAAACTGTACAGCCTGCATTGATGAATGCGACGCCATAATGGAAAAGGTAAACCTTCCTAAAGGTTTGATTCGCTATGCCAGTGAAAATGAAATCGTTAAAAAAGAGAAATTCAAATTTACACCTAGATTGAAAGGTTACTCGGCAGTGCTGGTCATTTTGACGGGGGTCTTGATTGGCATGTTCTTTTTACGAAACGATTTAGAAGCCAATATCCTTAGGCTTCCAGGTCAGCTTTATGAGCACAAAGAAGGAAATATTATCAGCAATGTTTACACCTATAAATTAATCAACAAAACGACTAGGGAAATTACAGATGTAAGCTTTAAACTATTATCACATTCGGGTAAAATAGAGTTGGTAACACATGAGAATTTCAAAGTACCCGCACAAAATTTGGCTGAAGGCACCTTGTTCATAGAGATAAACAACTCGACATTAACTGGTGATAAGGATAACTTAAAGATTGGCGTTTACAGTGGCAATGAATTGATAGAGACAACCACAGCAAGGTTTTTAGCTCCCAGAAGTTACAAGTAAAGGCTAGTACCTTAATTTAAAAATAACGATATGAAAATCAATTGGGGAACAGGAATTCTAATGGCATTTATAGCATTTATCAGTTTCATTCTTTTTTTTGTGGTGAAAATGAGCATGGACGATCGGGCAAATCATGATTTGGTGACCAAGGAATACTATAAGGCCGAGCTTGGATACCAAAAAGAGATCAATGCTGAAACCAATGCCAGTAACCTATCCGAAAAATTGAGTATAAGGAAAACATCCGAAGGACTGTTGGTGCAATTTCCTAAAAACATAAACCCAGAAAAAATTGAAGGCACAGTGTCCCT
>JAGLKG010000224.1 GCA_023141835.1 Maribacter sp.
ACCACAGCTTTTGCCTAGGTAGCCTTGAAATATTTTGATGTAAACGAATGATTAATAACAAAATCAAAAACAGAGCAAAAAGTCTAGCATCAAGCTTATAGTTCTTGTATCTGAAAAAATATGTTACTATCGGCCATCATATTGGGGTTAATGGGAAGTTTGCACTGTGTGGGAATGTGTGGGCCCATAGCCTTTATGCTGCCTGTAGATAAGAACAACAACCTTAAGAAGCTCTTTCAGATTTTTATGTATCATTTCGGAAGGCTAATGGCCTACGGCATCATAGGCCTACTATTTGGTCTATTGGGTAAAGGGCTTTATGTTTTTGGAATGCAGCAAAAACTTTCAATCATCATTGGCGCTCTGATGATAATCATTGTCTTTATACCCCACCAGTCCTTTAGTCAATATAACTTTTCAAAACCAGTATTTAGGATTATATCAAAGGTAAAAAGCCGATTGGGACAAGAACTTAAGAAGAAAACGCCCGATACGTTTCTGACCATAGGGTTTTTAAATGGATTTTTACCTTGTGGCCTAGTGTATATGTCCCTTTTTGGTGCCATTGCCATGGGTAGTTCATGGGAAGGAAGCCTGTATATGGTACTATTTGGCCTAGGCACTATTCCTTTGATGACAACGGCCATTTATATGAGTGGCCTGTTGAAAAATTCGGCAAAGAAAAGAATTCAACAACTAATTCCAGTTTTTGTAGTCGTCATCGGAATACTCTTCATTCTTCGTGGAATGGGATTAGGAATTCCATATGTATCTCCCAGACCAGAAATGGAGATGACATCCAGTACAATGGAGTGCATTCCCTAATATTTTACAACTCATATTTTAAAAAATACAGGAACCCCAAAGCGTTCCAATAACCATTTGAGTGAGGAATTTTTTCATTTAAAATATTTTTAATATATTTGTCAACCATTTGGTTAAACTTTTTAGTTAATGCAAGATTCAAGTACAGAGGAGAAGATATTAAATGCCGCCATAAGGGTATTTCAAAAAAAAGGTATGGCCGGGTCTCGGATGCAGGAAATTGCCGATGAAGCAAAAATCAACAAAGCCATGTTACATTACTACTTTAGAAATAAGCAGCGGTTGTTCGAAGCTGTATTTGCACAGGCTTTTAGTAAATTGGCACCACAACTAAACCTAATATTCAACGCTGAAGAAGCTATTTTTGTAAAAATCAAAAAATTTACATCCAGCTATATAGATTTCATCCTTAAAAACCCATATCTACCCTCCTTCGTCATACAAGAGCTAAACAACAATCCTGAGTTTGTAACCTCTTTCGTAAGCAACCAAGGTAGACCAAACCCAAAGTCCTTTTTTGAACAGGTTGAAAAGGAGATAAAAATGGGAAAAATACAAAAGATAAATCCGAAGCAATTGTTAATGAACATATTGTCCCAGTGCCTTTTTCCATTTATTGCCGAAGTCATGGTTAAGGCCCTAATGCAAATTTCCGATAAGGAATTTACCCAGCTCATGGAAGAAAGAAAAACCTTGATCTCTGATCAAATCATCAGAAGTATTAAAGCATGACAACGTTCATATCAATGCAAAAGACTCTAATTATGAAGCATTTTAGTAACAAACCCAACATTCTAATTCTTCTTTTGGTTTTACCGCTATGGACCTTTGCCCAAGAGACCATTACTTTGGACAAATGCTTTGATCTTGTAGCTGAAAACTATCCTTTGGCAAAACAAACCTTATTATTGAACGAACAAATGGTTTTGGATATTGAAGCCATTAATAAAGGAAAATTGCCCAAGTTAGACTTAAACGCTCAAGCTAGCTATCAATCTGATGTAACCTATTTACCACTACAAACTGCCATTGCCACGATAGTACCCCCCAATAAAGATCAATACAAGGCAGCCCTTGATGTAAACCAAATAATTTTCGATGGAGGGATGATAGCGGCTTCAACCAAGGTAAAGGAAGCATCATACAGGGTAAGGCAACAAAAAATACACGTAAATCTTTATGCCTTAAAACATAAGATTAACCAACTCTACCATTCTATTCTATTGGTTCAAGAAAAGCTTGCCCTTCTCAAGGCAAAAGAAAATCTGCTTAAGGCTCAATTAAAAGAAGTAGAGGCCGGCGTAAAATACGGCACGCTCTTGTCTTCATCCGCCGATGTCCTAGAAGTTGAACTATTGAAAATAAAAAGACAATTTACTGAGCTGAACTACTCTAAATCAAGTTTATTAGGGCAATTGTCCCTCCTAATTGGCAAAGAACTGAATCAAAATACACTATTACAGGAACATGTATCTCTATCAGGTACTTATGAGAAATCCCAAAGACCGGAACTTTTATTTTTTGACTTACAAAAGGAGCAAATCGATTTTTCCACAGCGCTGTTATCAAAATCCAACCTACCCAAAATAAATGCATTTGCACAAGGCGGATATGGCAATCCAGGTTTGAATATGTTAGAAAATTCATTCAAATCCTTTTACATAACTGGACTGAGAATGAATTGGAAAGTTTTTGATTGGAAAAAAAACAAAACCGAAAAGCAGGCGCTCCAAATAAATAAGGATATGGTTAATTCGCAAAAAGAAATTTTCGAATTAAACATCAATTTAGAATTAGAAAACCTTCAATCAGAAATTGACAAACTCAGAGAAACAATTGATCTTGACCATGAAATTATTGTGCTTAGAGCAGGAATACTAAAAAGTGCCGAATCGCAATTAAAAAATGGAGCCATTACCTCATCCAATTACATGATTGAGTTTACCCACTTATTTAGCGCAAAAAGCGACCTTAACTTACATCAAACCGAGCTTTTTTTAAAGAAAATTCAATATCGAATTACCAAAGGAAACTATACAACGAATAAAAATTGATAGTATCAAAATATACCAAAACGATGAAAAAAACACATGCAATTATATCCGCTTTTATCATTGTAGCACTAATGTCCTGCAATGGCAATGGTGACAAGGCAGATGGGTACGGAAATTTTGAAGCGACCGAAACCACCATTTCAGCAGAGGCCAACGGCAAGATTTTATCTTTTGCTATTCAAGAAGGTAACACTTTGGAAAAAAACACCATTGTAGGCGTTATAGATACCCTGCAATTATCCTTAAAGCGAGATCAATTATTAGCAACTAAGAACACTATCTTTTCTAAATCGAGAAACATACTTTCTGAGCGGGAAGTACTGCAACAAAGATTAAATGTAGTCCAGGTCGATCAAACCAGGATTAAAAATCTGATTGCCGAAAATGCCGGAACCCAGAAACAATTGGACGATGTCAATGGGCAAATAGATATTCTTCTCCAACAAATAAAAAGCGTTGAAACTCAAAACGCCCCTATTGTCAATGAGGTAAAAAACATTGAAATTCAAATACTGCAAATTGAGGATCAGCTTAAAAAAAGTATTATCAAAAACCCAGTACAGGGTACTGTTTTGGTCAAATATTCTCAACCCAACGAAATCACCTCTTTTGGTAAGCCTTTATATAAAATAGCTGATTTGCAGGAGATGACGCTAAGGGTCTATATTAGTGAAAGTCAATTAGTTTCTATAAAAATTGGACAAAAGGTTTTCGTTAAAGTGGATTCAGGGGAGGAGATGAAATCGTATGAGGGTAAAATCTCCTGGATATCGGACACCGCAGAGTTTACCCCAAAAATCATCCAGACGAAAGAGGAACGTGTCAACTTGGTCTATGCAACTAAGATTTTGGTAAAAAACGACGGAAGTCTGAAAATTGGAATGCCAGCCGAAATGTGGATTTCCGAAGGTGAGTAATCCCAATAAAAGAGCGATAAAGAATCAAGCAAACACTAATGTCAATAACCCTTAGAAATATAAGCAAATCGTACGGCCCAGCAAAAGCTTTGAATGATATTTCATTTAACGTAGAGCAGGGCGAACTATTCGGTTTGATTGGCCCTGATGGAGCCGGAAAAACCACTTTATTCCGAATATTGACCACTTTGCTGATACAGGAAGAAGGTGAAGCCACTGTCGCCGGCTATGACGTTATTACCGATTATAAAGCCATCAGAAACCATGTGGGATACATGCCTGGAAAATTTTCGCTGTACCAAGACCTGACCGTTGAAGAAAATTTAAATTTCTTTGCTACTATTTTCGATACGACCATTGATGAGAACTATGATTTGATCAAGGATATCTATGTGCAAATAGAACCCTTTAAAAATCGAAAAGCAGGAAAACTGTCAGGGGGAATGAAGCAAAAATTAGCATTGTCCTGCGCATTGATACACAAACCCAAAGTATTGTTCTTGGATGAACCCACAACAGGGGTAGATCCTGTTTCAAGAAAGGAGTTCTGGGAAATGCTGAAACGTTTACAACAAAAGAACATCACTATTTTGGTTTCGACACCCTATATGGACGAAGCTGAATTATGTGATCGAATTGCTTTGATCACTGACGGGCAGATTTTGGAAATAAACACTCCGCATTCCATCATTGATGCCTTTCCAAAGAAGATATACAATGTCAGGGCCTCTGAAACTTATAGGCTAATTCAAGATTTGGAGTCTTACCCCAATACCCATAGTGCATATCCTTTTGGTGAATATGTGCATTTTACCAGTCGCCATTCGAATTTTTCACCTGAAGACCTGATGACTTTTTTGAAAGGCAAACAACATACAGGGATAGAAATTTTTGAAACCATCCCTACCATTGAAGATACGTTTATGGAATTGTCGAATACAAACACTTTGGCTACTAATGCATAAGGACCACGCCATACACGTAGAAAACCTCACCAAAATGTTTGGTGATTTTACAGCAGTGAACAACATCTCGTTTCAAGTAGACAAAGGTGAAGTCTTTGGCTTCCTGGGCGCCAATGGGGCTGGAAAGACAACAGCTATAAAAATGTTGATCGGTATTTCCAGACCAACTTCAGGAAAGGCCAATGTTGCTGGTTATGACGTTAAATCGGAAACCGAAATGGTAAAGAAAAGCATTGGGTATATGAGTCAAAAGTTTTCACTTTACAATGATTTGACCATAAAGGAAAACATAACTTTTTTCGGAGGAATCTATGGCCTAAAAAAATCAGTGATAAAAGAAAAAACCCAAAGGCTTATAGATGAATTGGGACTTAATGACGTTGCCGATAAACCTGTAAGCTCACTACCCCTCGGATGGAAACAAAAAGTGGCCTTTTCAGTATCGCTACTGCATGATCCAAAGATTATTTTTTTGGATGAACCTACGGGAGGCGTAGATCCCATAACCCGTCGCCAATTTTGGAACATGATCTATCGTGAAGCCCATAAGGGAAAGACCATTTTCGTGACTACCCATTATATGGACGAGGCTGAGTATTGTGATAGGGTTTCTATAATGGTAGAAGGAAAAATAGAAGCATTGGACACTCCTAAAAATTTAAAGGCCCAATATAAGGTTGATTCAATGAACAAAGTATTCCTGAAATTGGCAAGGAACATAGAGTAAGCATGTTAAGATGAAACGATTTATAGGATTCATAAAAAAAGAATTTTACCACATCTCAAGGGATAAGCGTTCGCTATTTATACTATTCGGCATGCCCATTGTCCAGGTATTGCTTTTTGGCTTTGCCATTACCAATGAAATCAATAAGGTGGATATTGCCATTTTGGATCACTCCAAGGATGCTACAACCAAAGAAATTATCAATAGAATAGCCGCTTCAAAGTACTTTAGCATCAAACAATTCATCCATCATGAAACTGCCATTGAGAGTGCCTTTAAAAAAGGGGAGGTAAAAGCCGTATTGAATTTTGAAAAGGACTTTGGCAAAAAGATGGTAACCGAAGATCAGGCCACGGTACAGATACTAGCCGATGCTACAGATCCCAACACGGCCAACACCATCAGCAATTACATACGTTCTATTTTGCAAACCTATACTGCGGAAGTCAATAAAAATATACAATTGGCCTATCAAATCGAGCCTAAGACCCATTTGGCCTACAACCCAACACTTAAAAGTGTCTATATGTTCGTGCCTGGGGTCATGACCGTTATTCTAATGTTGGTTTCTGCCATGATGACTTCGATTTCCATTACGCGGGAAAAAGAATTGGGTACTATGGAGGTTTTACTCGTATCCCCTTTAAAACCGATCCAGGTTATTGTTGGCAAGGTTGTTCCCTATGTGTTTTTGTCCATTATCAATGCAATCATCATCGTTGTCCTCGGCATTTTTGTGTTTCAAATGCCCATACAGGGCAATCTATTTTTACTCGCGGCCGAAAGTGTTTTATTTATTATCAATGCCCTATCATTAGGCATCTTGATTTCGACCATAGCCGCTACACAGCAAACCGCAATGATGGTTTCCCTAATGGGGTTGATGCTTCCTGTAATTCTCTTATCCGGCTTCATATTTCCGGTTAGTAGCATGCCAACAATCCTTCAGATTATCAGTAACATTGTTCCTGCAAAATGGTTCATCATCATTATTAAAGGAATAATGCTAAAAGGCGTAGGGCTTGCTTATGTATGGAAAGAGACACTGATCTTGTTAGGAATGACTTTGTTTTTTATAGCCTTGAGTGTCAAGAAGTATAAAATTAGATTGGAATAATGAACATTATCAAATACATCATCCAAAAAGAGTTTAGACAAATCTTTAGAAATAAAGCGATGCTCCCTATTATTTTTGTGATGCCAATAATACAATTGATAATATTATCGAACGCTGCGACCTTTGAAGTCAAAAATATCAAATTCGCCTATATCGATAATGACAAGACCTCTTTTTCAAGGGAATTGGTGGAAAAATTCGATGCATCTAATTATTTTGCAGTACTGACTGATTTTCCTTCATCTAAAATTGCCACTTCGGCAATGCTGAACGGGAAAGTGGATGTGGTCTTGGAGATTCCTCCCAATTTTGAACGCAACCTCTTGAAAGAGAAAAAAACAGATGTATCACTTACCATTAATGCCATAGACGGTGCAGCCGCTGGCGTTGAAAATGTGTATGCAAACCAGATTGTGAAACAGTTTAACAAAAAAGCCCAAGTACGGTTAATGCAAGCCGGAAATGAGATGAAAAAGCTACAGACCATAGAAACCATCCCCTTATTCTGGTATAACGAGACCTTAAATTACAAAACCTTTATGGTCCCAGGGATATTGGTAATGCTGGTCACCATGATCACTCTCTTTTTATCCGGAATGAACATAGTCCGGGAAAAAGAAATTGGTACTCTGGAACAGATTAACGTAACTCCTATAAAAAAGCACCATTTTATCATTGGTAAATTGTTCCCGTTTCTTGTTTTGGGATTGGTGCTGCTTACTGTGGGGCTAATCATAGCCAAGCTTTTGTTCAATATCCCTATTGTTGGGAGCATTGGTTTACTATATCTCTATACAGTCGTTTATATCCTAGTGGTTCTGGGTATTGGGCTGTTCATTTCCAATTTCACGGACACGCAACAACAAGCTATGTTCATTGCTTGGTTTTTTATGGTTATCTTCATATTGATGAGCGGCCTTTTTACACCTATTGAAAGTATGCCGAAATGGGCACAAGTATTAACCGAATTCAACCCCATAAAATACTTTGTACAGGTAATGCGGATGGTTATGCTCAAGGGCGCAGGTTTTACCGATATTTATCCCCAATTAATCAAAACATTCGCTTATGCAGTGCTCATGAACGGCTTGGCTGTATTCAGCTATAAAAAGGTATCTTAGACAAGATCAATAGAAGCAAGTTGATTGTATGACAACCAAAACAGATATTAAAAATAGAGCAGACATTACTGTATTGGTCGAAACCTTTTACACAAAGATTAGGGCCGATGAAATGTTAGGCCCCATTTTTAATGGCATCATTAAAGATTGGGAAAGTCATTTGATCTTACTCATCGATTTCTGGGAGACCCAGCTTCTTTTGGTTCGAAAATATCGTGGAAATCCCATAGTGGCACACCAGAAGGTCGATAACAAGACGAAACACTCCATAAGCCCAGAACATTTTGGTTTATGGTTAAATCTTTGGTTTGAAACACTGGATGAGCTTTTTGAGGGTGAAACCACCTGGGTTGCCAAAAATAGGGCACAAAAAATGTCGACCATGCTATATATGGAGATGTACAAACATCGGCCTGCCAATTCCTAAAAGTCAAGATTCTTTTTTACGATACCGAAGTGCACCTGTTTCAATTTTAATGGCGGTTTTTGCCAGCATTGTAAATACAAAAGCTCCCAAGGCCCAAATACCGAGGGTTACCCCAATTTCTATTCCAGTGGGCGTGTATTCGACAATTTTTCCATAGGGGCCAGGAATGAATCCCGGAACGATCAAGCCGAAACCTTTCTCAATCCAAATAGCCACAAATAGGATAAAGCAAGCAAAATAAAGCACTTTGGAATTATTCCGTAGTTTATGAAATGTGAGAGTTACCGTTGCCAAAACATTTAAGGAAATTGACGTCCATATCCAAGGCAGCAAGGCTGTTTTACCATCCAATCCAAAAAACAAATAATACGCACTTTCACTATGATGGGTGGGTGCATAAAACTCCTTGAACAGTTCTGAGGCCAACATGATCAAGTTTATTTGGGCCGCCACGGTTACGACCATGGCAATTTTCTTCAAGGTCTTGTTCTTTATCTTAAACACTGTAAATGTTCGTATAATGGCCAATACCAAAATAATCAAAGCGGGTCCGGCAGCAAAAGCCGAAGCTAAAAAACGGGGGCCCAACAATGCATTGTTCCAAAAAGGTCGTGCTTGAAGGCCTTGATACAAAAAGGCCGTGACCAAATGTATTCCAACAGCCCAAAAAACTGATAATAACGCTCCAGGAATATACACTTTTGAATTTGACTTTTTACCTTGATAGTGCTTGAATAAAATATAAAATGGAATACTGATATTCAAAAACAAATACCCATTAAGTACCAACACGTCCCAAGTAAGCATTGAATTAGGAAAGTTAAACACCCCTATTCCCGGAATCATGTGCCATAATACCGAAGGGCCACCCATATCGGCAATAACAAAGGCCAGACACATAATGAGAGCTGCAACGGCTATTCCCTCCCCTATCAACACAGCTTGTTTAAAATCAATATCCTTTAATACATAAGTTGGCATGACCAACATAACAGCGGCGGCAGCCACGCCAACCAAAAAGGTGAAATTGGAAATATATAATCCCCAACTTACCCTATCTGTCATTCCTGTTACACTTAGACCATGTTCCAATTGAACAGAATAGCAGTACATTCCGACCAACATTACAAAGGTCAAAAATGCCATCCAAATATGGTATTTTTTTGAACCATGTGTAATAACGTCCAAACTGTCTTTAACTAAACTTCCAAAAACTTTAAGTCGTCTCATTCTATACGTTGTTATCTCCCTTACTATTTTACCACCCTTAATCCATAAAATACCAAAACTTAGGTTCAGTTCCCAAATCTTCTTTTAGTCTAAAAACTTTCTTGTTTTCTAGCACCCATCGTATGGTACTATCAGGGTCCAAAAGGTTACCAAAAATACGTGCTCCTGTAGGGCATGCTTCCACGCAAGCAGGGTTTTTGCCGGCCCTGGAACGTTGAACACAAAAAGTACATTTTTCCACTACTCCCTTCTTGCGCATGCGATTTCCAAGGTAATGCTGGTTTTTGTTCACTTCTTCTTCCGGGACTTCTGGTGTACTCCAGTTAAAACGACGGCCATCGTAAGGACAGGCTGCCATACAGTACCTACAGCCTACACACCAATCATAGTCTACGACCACCAGACCATCATCTTCCCGCCAAGTTGCCTGTACTGGACACACCTCTACACACGGGGGATTGTCACAATGAAAGCACTGGGTGCCCATATAGAAATGCCCTTCTGCAGGAACTTCATGATAATAATTATCATCGGCCTCATTAAAATTAAAGCCCTTGCCATCCTTCATTTCATGAATTCGGATATATTCCATCTGGGAGCTTCTGTCTTGATTATTTTCCTCAACACAGGCCGTTACACAATCCATATATCCTTGGCACTTGGAAATGTTGAAGGCATAACCAAATAACACATCTTCCTCCGCATTTTTAGAAGACAAGCTTATCGTTTTCCCCGTCCGTAATTGATAGGAGCGGACCAATCTATCTACCGTTCCATTTTTCTCCTCATCGGACATTAGTTTATAGTTGCCCTTGAATTGCTCTTCCCAATCAATTTGTGCTTTCTCCTTGGTTTCTTCGCCAACAATTACACTACAGGAAGTAGTAACCGCACCAGCACCGACCATTAAACTGGCCGTAAGTTTTTTAAAGGCTGACCTTCTGTCCATTTTCACATCAAAGACCTGTTCAAAACCATCTTTATGCCTTTCCTCACCAATGGCGTTCACATCGGCATTTTCGCTATTGTGGCTTCCGCATCCTCCGGATGGGTTTCCACATCCACAAGAACCTGAAGGCTTGGTATTCGAATTACCTAGATTTAGAGAAAACCATTTTTTTGTACTATCGCCCATATCTTACTGTTATTAAAAATGATAACCGCCTGTAACGGTACACATTATCGCCTTTCCTTTTCTGTTTGCGTGTTAAATCTTGCTGGCCATCGGGATTTAAAACCGGGATTGTGCGGATTATGGCAATTCACGCAGGTCATTGAAGCTCTTGGTGGTGCCCAACTTGCAATCTTTTTTCCATGTGCCCCACCTTTCCAATCGTCAAATTGGCTGGTATGGCATTGTGCACATAATTGATAACTGTGGTTAAAACCCAAGGTGTTGCCAGTCAAACTTGTCAAGTTGTCCATACTTGAACCATCATGACAGGTTACACAGTTCATCGTATTGGCATCAGCATGATTCAAACGCAAATCCCAATGTGCTTTTTTTGCCTCATTCCCATTTTGCATTTGGGCAAGTGATTTCGAATGGCACTCTGTGCAGGCATATGATTTTATTTGGCTTTTGCGCTCAGGAATCAAGAAAGTATGTGCCCCCTCTGATATTTCGAGTGTTTTTATATCCCCAATAAAATCTTCTGAAGAAATTGATGTTCCTTGATAGTTCTTGCTTTCAGCTTCAATTTTATCGGTTATACTATGATACTCATGTTCTTGGTGTTTACAAGAAGAAAAAAAACTTGCCACCAGAAACAACCCGCTTAAAGTATATAGAATGTGGTACTTGTCCTTCATTATTTATTATCTCTTAAAAATACCTATTTCTTTTGTTTCACTATTTTTTGGAACATGACATTGCCTACAATTTATCCGTTCTGGGTGGGCTACCCTAATCTCCTTTGGAGCACTTGGCCCCGCATGGCAGGCCAAGCAATTTTCCCGCATTTGAATTTGATGTGGAATCATTGGTGGGCTTCCCAATAAAGCGTTATTCACGCCGGTTTTGGGCGCAGTCAGTTTTTCTAAACGTGCTGCAGTGAATAGCGTTTGCGTATTTTGAACCACATGACATTGTCTGCAATTTGTCATTTCCGGGTGCGGGGTTACCGGGGCATAAGCCTCATATTTTTCTGTATAACCTCCATTTTCGTGACATTTCAAACAAGCATTTCCACCTAAACCACGTTCATCAACAACGGTATGGGGAATACTTGGTGGTGCCCCAGGGTATGCCCTGTTCTTGTAATACTCCTTCAAGGTTCTCGAATGGGTTTCATCGATAGGCATATTTGAATAATCCAGTGCGTGCTCAGAACGTTTGAACACTCCTGCCTCGGAAGGTATACTAACGCTGGGGTCATTCCTTTCAATCGGAATATAAGCCTCTTCCAAACCCGTTTGATAACTACGATTCCATACTACTATGAAAGAAATAAACAGGATGATGAATAATGATATGATAACCAATCTCTTCATAACTATGCTTTTTCTACCTTAACAGCACATTTTTTATAATCCGGTTCCTTGGAAATTGGACAAAAAGCATCTAAGGTAACATCATTGATCATCATATTCTCGTCAAAGAAAGGTACAAAAACCTGGCCTTGAGTGGGTAGGCCCCTCTCATTTATCGAAGCGGGTAATATACATGAACCACGACGCGATGTCACTTTTACATTTTCCCCATTTACAATGCTCAATATCTTTGCATCCTCAGGATGAAACTCTACATATGCGCTCGGCATTGCCTTATGTAGCACGGGAATTCTGCGGGTCATAGAACCTGTATGCCAATGTTCTATAACACGGCCCGTATTCAGCCAAAACGGATACTCATCATCCGGAGCCTCTGGAGCGGGTTCAAAAGGCCGCTGCCAAATTATAGCCTTCCCATCCGGTTTGCCATAAAAATGAAATTCCTCTCCGTTACTACAAGCTGGGTCGTATTTGGCATTGAAACGCCATTGGGTAGATTTTCCATCAACGTAGGGCCATATGGCACCGGACTGTTTTTTTAGCACATCCAAAGGAGCCATTCCATGTTTTGCCCCTTCATGAAACTGCCTATATTCATTATATATCTCTTCAACATGATTCTCTTCACTATACGGGAATAAATCTCCAAAGCCCATTCGTTTTGCCACTTCTATGGTCATCCAAGCATCTGGAGTCGTTTCTCCAGGACCTTCGACCATTTTATCCCAATGTTGGGTTCTGCGCTCTGAATTACCATATAAACCACTTTTCTCAATATGCCATGAGGCGGGTAAAATAACATCGGCTACATCAGAAGTAGGGGTCGGAAAAACATCCGATACCACGACAAAACAAGAATCTTTCTCCATTGCGGGACGATACCGACTTGTCTTGGGGAGTGATACCAAAGGATTGGTTACTTGGGTCCAAATAAATTTAATGTCCCCACGATCAACAGCTCTGAACATTTCCGTAGCATGATATGTTGGCTTGGCCGGAATACGCTCATAAGGTACTTTCCAGATTTTGGCAGCCAAACGTCTGTGCTTTTCATTGGTGACCACTCCCTTGGGCAATTTATGCGTAAAGGTACCTACCTCTCTAGCAGTACCACATGCAGATGGCTGACCGGTCAATGAAAAAGGACCGTTCCCTGGCTGCGATATCTTACCGGTCAATAGATGTATATTGTACACAAGATTATTCATCCAGGTTCCCCTGGTATGCTGGTTCATGCCCATACACCAATAAGAAACCACCTTTTTATTTGGATCCCCGTATATAGCGGCAAGGTATTTAATGTCTTTAACAGATACCCCAGAATATTTTGCCACCTTTTCGGGTGTATACTCTTCCAAGAACTTCTTGTAGGCCTCAAAATCTATCTTCTCAGGTTTGTCTGTAAACTTGAATTTATCCTCCAGACCATAACCTATATTGGTCAACCCTTTACTAAAATTGCAATGCTTCTCAACAAACGATTTATTGACCCAACCCTTATTGATTATCTCATAGCAAATAGCATTTGCTACTGCCAAATCGGTTTGGGGTTCAAATAAAATTGATTTATCCGACGCTGAACTTGAGCGTGTTGTTCTTGTTGCAAAATCAATAATCTTGGCTCCCCTTCTATTTTTTTCTTCAAGCATTCTTGAGAACAACACAGGGTGCATTTCTGCCATATTGTTACCCCATGTAATAAAATAGTCTGCATAATCAATGTCCTCGTAACAGCCCATAGGTTCATCAGCACCGAAAGTGGTTAAAAAGCCTGTCACCGCA
This sequence comes from Maribacter sp., assembly GCA_023141835.1. GTDB lineage: Bacteria > Bacteroidota > Bacteroidia > Flavobacteriales > Flavobacteriaceae > Maribacter_A. The sequence goes on from JAGLKG010000224.1 coordinate 13,659, forward strand.
CTGGCCATACAAAGGCGAGCGTTGCAATCCAGATTATTTGTGCCAATGGCCCCTTTCATCAATTTAGAAGCCACATATCCTTCAGGAATAGTTGATTGGCCAGATGTGTACATCGCAACCGAGTCCTTACCATGTTTTTCAATGGTTTCCTTCATTTTGTTGGCTACAATGTCAAGTGCCTCGCTAATTGGGGTTTCCACATACCTGCCATTTTTCTTGACCAAAGCATGTGTTAATCTATCCTTTGCTTGTATGCACATGGTCTGGTGATACCCTTTTACACAGAGTAATCCCTTATTGACTGAACTGTTGGGATCTCCTTTTACTGCAACTGCCTTTCCCTTGTCTACACCAACTAAAATTCCACATCCTACACCACAAAAACGGCAAGGACCCTTTTTCCAATCCAAATCACTCCCGCTTGAAAGGTTTGCTTCTTGTTCCGAAGCAAAAACAATTCCAGGGAACATCGTTGCGGCGGCAGTCATTGCGGCGGCGGCGGCCATTTTTTTGATAAAGATTCGTCTATTTGTTGGAGTAATGCACATACTAATCAATTTTGGGTGTCAAATCCAGAAACCATTGAAAATAACTTTATACTTTCTATAGCTTCCAATTTCTCTTTTAAAATATTCTCTTCGATTTCATTTGCTGTGTCTGTAACCAACACAATCACATCTTTATTTTCTGCAGGAATAACTTCACAGCATTCTATTTCGGACAAAGCACTCAAGAGTTCGCTTTTTTTGCCCTCATGGGGGTGTGCTAAATAACTTTTTACAGGCATGCCTTGTAATTTTTTTGAAGATACAAAGAACCAAAAAAACAGCCCCCTAAAAACATGACATTTGTCATAAAATAAAGATTTTTACAGCGTTATATTTGGTCAGAAATAGCGATTTGCTTAATTTAAAATACATAACCTATTAATTTCAAGATGATTAAAGTTGAAGATGCCTTGCGGTTAATATTTAGCAATACTACATTCTTAGAAAAATATAGAATCAGTCTAAGTAAAGGCATAACCTATTATTTATCGGAAGATGTTTTTTCCCCTATACATATGCCTCCTTTTAGACAGTCGGCCATGGATGGGTATGCCCTTCGTTTAAAGAACGGCAACTCCAACTCCTATCAACTTATTGGCGAAATAAAGGCGGGAGACTCATATCATCCCAAATTAGAAAAAGGAGAAGCTGTTCGCATTTTCACCGGAGCTCCTGTCCCTGATTCCGCCAATGCTGTTGTTATGCAAGAAAAAGTATTTGCTGAAGGCAAGACGATTACCATTGATGGCTCCATCAAACAAGGGGATAATATTCGTCCGCTTGGGGAGCAAATATGGAAAGGGGAGGTTGCCCTGAAAAAAGGAACCAAGTTGACTTCTGCCGCTATAGGATATTTAGCCTCTCTTGGTATTTCGGAATTAGACGTTTTTAAAAAGCCAAGAATAGCCATTGTGGCTACTGGAGACGAACTCATCAAAACGGGGGAAGACCTAGCGTACGGAAAAATATATGAAAGCAATGCCCTTATGCTACTTAGTGCGCTAAATAGTATCCACTACACTGATGTTTCGACCTATAAGGTTGTAGATGACTATCAGAGGACCTATGATTTATTGAACAAAGTTGTTGGAGAAAACGATGTCGTTTTAGTAACGGGGGGCATTTCGGTAGGCGATTATGATTATGTTGGAAAGGCTCTTCAAGATTTAGCCGTAGAACAGGTTTTTTATAAAATAAGACAGAAACCCGGCAAACCTCTCTTTTTCGGAAGAAAGGGAGCTACTTCAATTTTTGCATTGCCAGGAAACCCTGCTGCGGCCTTAAGTTGTTTTTATGTTTACGTATATCCTGCTTTGCAAATGATGTCCGGAGGGCCTTCAAATTCTTATGTAACGGAAACCAAGGCAAAATCCAATTCAAACTATATAAAAAAAGGAGATAGAGCACAGTTCTTAAAAGCAGTTTTACAAAAAAACAAGGTTACAATATTAGAAGGGCAAAGCTCTTCAATGCTACATACTTTTGCCTTGGCAAATGCCTTTGTTTACCTGTCAGAAGAACATGGGGATATTACCATAGGAGACATGGTCAATATTATCCCAATACCAAATTGATACTGTTATGGACTATAAGATAAAAAGTAGGATTTGGATTGAAATCAATGATAAGGTCTTATTGGGTGAAGGCAGGGTGAGATTATTAAACGCCATTGAGGAGCATGGATCATTGTCGAAAGCCGCCAAAGAGCTTGGGATGTCCTATAAAAAGGCTTGGACACTTATTGATGCCGTGAATAAATCAGCATATGAACCCGTTGTACTAAGTAGCATCGGTGGCAGGGATGGTGGAGGAGCAAAACTTACGCCGTATGGCAAATCCTTGATTGTCGCCTTTGAGAAAATCAACAAAAATTGCTGGAACTATTTGAATGAACAAGTAAAAAGTTTGCCCACGATAAAATACCCGACGGAGTGATTCTTTTAACGTTCCGACCAGCAAAAACTCCATTATATCTACCTAATCACTCCCTTACTTTCAAGTTCCCCATTAATATAATAAAAACAGCCATGGGAACCCATATACTCGCCACTGCCAACACTTCAAAATATCCTTCAAATAGAGGTAGCTTTTGCCATGCAACTATTCCTTTGCCGAAAATCAAGACTTCTGTTGCAATAAAACCTATAAGATATAGATAAAAGAACCATTTATTAAGATGGAGCATCTTATAGTACTCTACAAACAAAAAGAGGCCTAGGGTCACCACCCCAAGAAAGGTCCAATGTAAATATCCAATGGTAAAATCGGTTATGGTTGCGGCCAAATTTGAAAAATAAGGCAATGCGGTCAACAATTGGAGTGCAATTTTAATTCCAAATAAAATGGTTAAGGTGAGAAGCAAATTCCTTTGGAACGGTGAAAATAATTGGGAAAGCCTATTTTTAAACTTTAACCTTAGCATCAAAAGAATACCAAACGCAATAATTTGAAATAACGCTCCCAATCCTCCCAATACAAAAAATGGCAAAGAAGGATTGGTCCACAACGTAGACAAGAAAAACGTAAAAACTATTCCAAGGTTAATGCTATAAAAGAACCGCCTAAAGTTTCTTACTGGAATTTCAATGTTGTTCTCCTCTATCACATACAACAAAAGCCCAAGAAGTGCCAAAATCATCCAGCCGTTGTATTGAAAATGCAGGTAGAAATAAATGGCCAACCTGTACCAAATAGACTCTGCACCCAAAGTGTTCATAATACCCCCCAGTGTCCACGGCCCAAGACTTGACAATACCATATACCATAAAGCTAACTTTATACATTTAAAGGAATAGGTTTTCTTCAATGAAACGGGAACGTTTTTAATAAAAAACCATGTGAACCAGTAGGAAGCAAATAAAAACAAGGTCGAAAAAATAATCGAAAACAAGGCGTACCCTTGAAATGGAAAGGACAGGAGCATTCCTATCAGGGTGGATTGCGTAAACCAGAAAATACGCCGATACCTTTCACCCACTCGTTGATTTTTCAAGTATAATTTGACCAGCAGGGTAGTTATACCCACATATATCCAACCCAATAAGGCAATATGCGAATGCGTATGTACTATGAATTTATAGGCAAGGGGAATTTCAATAAAATAAAAAGACCTCAGCACTACCCCAAGAACGGCAGCCAAAACAAAATAGCCCAAGGCCAATTTAATGTGGTTCTTTAAATTTAACATTCCTAAAAGGATTTCAGAATGCGAATTTAACCTAAAAATCCTTTCTTTTTGATTTGTAGGCCAATCTCCAAATCGGAAGTATCGTCCATAATACCAACATAGAAATTGAAATCATCAATCCTAAATTGGTGCCAAAAAACGATTTAAAAATAGCTCCTGTATACCCTAGTAACGCAGAAATATCAAGTTTCAACAATATCAATGTTCTTGACAAATCAATAGGATTAAACATAGTTGCGGCAAGAGAGAAAGAATCCAGTGGATATTCCTCAAAAACGATCAACGAAAGTAAAAACAACCCATCGTAAATTACCGCCAAGAATAACCACAATAACACTGCATAGCCAAAACCTTTTATTTTATTTTCGTTGGATATGGCAATGTTAAAAGCCAAAGCCGTAAAAATCAAGGTTAAAAATGCCCCAGTTATCAATAACAACGAAAAGTCCCATATAGCGTCGCTTTTAAAAAGTCCGTATAAGACAAATGGCAATCCCAATCCTAGAACCAAACTCATGGTCAAAGACCCAGCTACTCCCAAATATTGCCCTAAAAAAATCGATGTTCGTTTTAATGGTTGGGCCAAAAGCAATTCTGTAAATTCCTTGGAATTATAGAAATACATCACCCCAAAAATTGTACTGATTAGAGGAACTAGCACAATAATCACATTCATTAAGGTTATTACAGCTTTGGACAAGTCATTGTTCAAAAACAACAATACAAAACCCAATGCCAAATAAAAGAGAAAATACACATAGCTCCAGCGACTACGCATTAAATCGTAAAAACTATATTTAAGTATCTTAAGCATCTGTCGTCTGGATTGATATAGCCGCAATGGCATGTTCAAAATCTGTTTGCTGGGTATTGGCCATTAATTGTTGAATACTTCCCTTGAAATAAATATCCCCTTCCAAAAGGTACACTATCTCATCGGCCATTTCTTCAACAAATTGCATAATATGGGTAGTAATCAAAATAGTCTTACCCTTACCCTTTTCTTGAAGAATCAATTCCTTTAATTTAATGAGTGAAGCGGGATCCAACCCGGTAGTTGGCTCATCAAGAATAATCAAAGGACTATCGAACATAAAAGTCAAGACCAAATTCACCTTCTGTTTTGTACCCCCTGAAAGTGTTCCCAGTTTTTTGTCCAAAAAAGTTTCAAGGCCAAACGTTTTGATCAATTCATCTTCCTTACTTTCTTTTTGACGAAGATCTTTTATCATACGGATAAGTTCTTTCACTTTAAGATTACCTGGAAAGTTGGCAATCTGCGGTAGATAGTCAATTTCTTGACGGTATTTCCAGTTTTTTTTGATGGATTTGTCAAGCACGGAAATGCTTCCTTTGTTAGGCACGACCATCCCCAAAATACTTTTAATCAAAGTGGTTTTTCCTGAACCATTAGGGCCAAGAACAGCAAAGATTCCGCCTCCTTTGATATCAAGACCCAAATCTGAAAGCACTTGATTCTTACCAAACTTTTTATGTAGATTCTCTATTCGTATCATTCTGATTTTCTCATTAGCGGCATTGTGTCCAAAAGATTATCAGGTGTAAAAACAGGAGAGACCTTCTCCGAAAAATCGATAATATCCATAAACAAACTCCGTAATAATATAATGGTTTCCGGTGTACGGTTTACAATGTAAGAAAACAATTTAACCGGACGATAGGGCACATCGCCTATTCCGTCCTTATCCAAATCATACCCTGTATAATCACTCCAATAATTTTTTTGGAATACATTGTCGTTCAACTTGCTATTGTACGATATGTCAAAAGAATTATACAGAAAGTTGTTATTGACAAATGAATTGGTATAACAAGCTCCTCTTACCTTGATAGCCCAACCGTTCCTTATAAATTCGTTGTTGGCATAGGTAATGCGATTAGACCCTTCTATGTTCATACCAATCGTATTTTCCTCAAAACTATTTCCTGATATTTCAGCATCATTAATTTCTTTCAACAACAGTCCAAAAGAAGCCGTACCCCAATTTTTCTTAAAGCTGTTATTGAGCATTTTTATCTTTTTCGAGAACATTACCGCGACACCAGCGCCATTGTTCTCAAAAGTATTGCCTTCATAAATATCATTATTTGAAAACATAAAGTGCAGCCCATATCGAACATTGTTTGAACTTGTATTATTTTTTATAATAACATCATCCGAGAACTCTAAATAAATGCCATCCCGTACATGTTGCACAATATTTTGTTCTACCTCAATATTTTGACAGTACCAAAGTTGAATTCCGTTTCCTGAATTGAATTCCTCTACAGCATCACCAATAATTTTGTTATGAAAAATCCGCCCATCTTGTGATTTTTCCAAATAAATCCCAAAAAAAAGTTTCTCCAAAACCACATTTTGGATAAGGAAGTTTTTACTTTTTACAACCCGAATTGCCGCAAAATCCGTGATATAGCTCGTGCCTACATTAATAATAAACAAACCATCTACAGTAACATTGTCTGAGATTATGGTGATTATTTCACCTTTGTCTTCACCATCAATTACAGGAAATTCTTCGCCTAGTAATGTCAAGGGCTTATCAATTACAATATTGAATTCTTTGTAGGTGCCTTTTTTAATCAAAAGGGTGTCATGATCAGATGCCAATACTATCCCATCCTTAATGGACTTCACCTCGCAGGTGGCACAAACTTCAATAGTTTTCGCTCTTAAAGAAGTGCCTAAAAGGAACGTAAAAATTAATATGACAAATTGAAGTTTAAACATTATTGAGTTATCAAAAGCTTATGATTAAATTGACCTATTTTGTATACTTTATTCCTTTTGTAATATTTAAATCTGCACGTTACCATTTACTTAATACCTTATTCATTTCTCAAATTTAGATCAAAAAAAATAATGGTCAACAGAATTCGTCGATCATTGATTGACCGAATGCCATTTACCATTAAATTTACTTGATTAATGCGTTTTGAATCTTGCCAGGAGCTCCTCCCAAGAATACAATTCCCCCTTATTTTCGGCTTCTATCCCTTCTGCTTCGTTTCTAGAGCTAAACGCAGACAAATATTCACCCATGGGGCTTGGAATGTTCTTAGTTATTAAAAAAGTGGCCTTTTTGGCATCAATGAGCTCTCCAGGTGTTGGGTAATCATTCACCAATAAAAGTCCAATTGTAGTAACATCCAAGTCCTTCAAATGATTCACCATACATTCCACAGCATCAAATTTGAATGCTTTCCCTTTTTTGGTCACTATTTGTGCGGCATGCTGCCGATCAACAATGGTCATTGAACAAAAATGACAACCATCTGTTCCATACGCTATTGGCACAGGAGTCGCTGCACACCCACATAGTAGAAATCCCATTAAAAGGACTACAAATACAGAAAATGGTTTCATTCCTATCAGTTAAAATTTATTTCCCTTTTTTACCAACAAAAAACGCAATAAAAGACAATGCCATACCTAAACCCATAAATATAGCTCCTAATTGGGGGTACGAATGGGCTCTAAAGTTAAGAATATCCTTAGTACCAAACAATGGGGGCTGAAAACCCATTACCGAACCATCAGGATTCGTAAACTTCATAATGGCTTTGGGGTCCAAATCGTAACCATAATCATGCTCCCATAAATAAAAATCATAAAGGCCTGCACTACTTAAAACCACCATTAGGATAAACCAATATAAATACCACTTGTAATTGGCTTTGAACGCAATCAACAATCCAAGAATCGTAGTAATTATTACTCCTGCCGGAAATATCTTGAATTCAGGAATTGCATCAGGAATATATTTCATGCCCACATAATGGTTCATGAGATTTATATTCTTGATATCATGGGGATTTGCGTCTGCAAAATCATTGATATAAATATCCATTCCTAGTGGTGTAGGATATTGTGGGGCTTCCAAAGTAATATTCCAAAGTGGGAACACGAAAAGCATCAAAGGCAACAAAGCGCCCAAAATCATTATTATGCGAGACTTTTTCATTTTTTATAGGAATTATTATTCTTGTAAAAAGCGGGTTGGTCTTAGACGCAACCCGCTTTTAAGTTTTAAATAAAACAATTGACCAAGGTGCCTTTTATTCACCCAAAGACCATGAAAGATCAATGTCTGAATCAGCAGGAGACACCCTAATATAACCCTGCATTTCTTGGTGTAAGGCCGAACAGAAATCTGTACAATAAAATGGCCATACCCCTACTCGTTTGGGTTCCCAAACAAAAGACTCCGTTTGTCCTGGCATAATCAACAACTCCGATGTGTTGGCACCGATCATGCTTATGCCATGAGGCACATCATAATCTTGTTCGAGGTTGGTTACATGAAAATAGACCTTATCCCCAACCTTAACACCTTCAATATTATCCGGGTTAAAATGGCTTCTAATCGTAGTCATATAAATATGTACTTCTTTACCATTGCGCTCCACTCTGGCATCAGCATCTGAGGTTGTGGCATATTTATGCTTATTTTCAGAAAGATTGTAAATCTTTTTCGAATTTGGTTTTATCAAATCAGCAGGAATTCCTGCTGCGTAATGAGGTTCACCGACTGTTGGGAAGTCCAATAATAATTCCATTTTATCGCCTGAAATATCATATAATTGGGCAGATTGTGTTACTTCTGGACCCGTTGGCAAATAACGGTCCTTGGTGATTTTATTCATCCCAACAACATATTTCCCAAAAGGTTTTTGTGAATTACCACCAGGAATCATTAAATGACCTATAGAGTAGTAGCTCGGTTGTCTATCGACAACTTCCCAAGTACCTAATTTCCATTTTACAATCTCCGAAGATATAAAGAAAGACGTATAAGCGTTCCCTTTGTTATCAAACTCTGTATGCAAAGGCCCTAATCCTGGTTGCTCTACAGATCCGGCAAGAACATCCTCAAAATTTAAAATAGGGATTCCATAGGCATCTCCAGCAAACTTCTTGTTTTCTATGGCATCCAACATTTTAGTGAATGAGTGCACGGTTACATTGGCCGATAATTTACCACTACCAACTATATACTCGCCCGTTGGATCAACATCACAGCCGTGTGGCGATTTTGGCGTAGGTAAAAAATAAATTGCGCCTGGAACTTCGGATGGATTAACCATCAACACTTCTTTCATCATTGTGGAAGTTGCAGACTGCGTATGCTCATCGTACACATTATGTGCATAATTGGTGGGCATTATTGTACCTCCGCCATTGTTCACATATTCCTCGATTTTTTTCCAGTTTACCGCGGCAATGAAATCCTTATCATTCTGAGAGGCATTAACCTCTAACAAAGAATTTGCCTCTTCAGTGTTATAGGTCGTAAAGAAGAACCATCCATGGGATTTTCCTCTTCCAGGATGCGCCTTATCATAATCAAAACCGGGCATCAACACTTGGAATTTTATATCCATCCCACCGTCTTCAGGATCCACACTAATAAAAGACAAGGCTCCCTTAAAGTTCCCTTTATATTCATTAATAGGCATATCTCTTTGAGGAACTGGTATCGAAAAACGAGTCCCTGCAACCACATATTCCGTATTGTCCGTCACGTAAGACGAACTATGATTCCCCGCAGTATTAGGAATCTCAATAATCTCGGTAGTCTCAAAAGTTGTTAAATCAATTTTTGCTATACGAGGGGTATTGTTCCCATTGATAAAAACGTAGCGACCATCCAATTCTCCATTGGTTTGGGATATATCGGGGTGGTGCGCATCATCCCAAGGAACAAAACCAAAAGAAGTATTCAACATTGGTTTGGTTTCTTCATTATAGCCATATGCTTTTTCCGCATCTTGGGAAAAAACAGGAATCACCTTAAATAAGCGACCCGATGGCAACCCGTAGACTGCTAGTTGTCCACTAAAACCTCCAGACATAAAGGCGTAAAATTCATCATGCTCCCCAGGGGCAACATAAACTTTCTCCGCAGCATTTGAAGACAAAGCACCATTCGAGGCACTCTTCCCTTGCTGATTACAACTCGTAAAGACCATTGCTAGACCCAATAAGGTGAGAATTGAATAACTGATTTTTTTCATTGTATTTATTTTTATTATTTACGTTTCGTTTTATTCAGCAGGAGGTAACATTACCTTGTCGATGACATGTACAATACCGTTGCCAGCTTTTACACTACCTATAATTTTAGCACCACCTACATACACTTCACCGTCTTTAACCTCAACGGCAACATTTTGGTTATTGGCTTGTCCCAATTTTTTGAATTTCTTTAAAAACTCTTTGCTGTAGTTACCCGGGGTTACGTGGTATTTTAAAATATTTGCCAGTGCGCCTTTATTTTCAGGCTTTAACAAATCGGAAACCGTTCCTTCTGGGAGGGCATCAAAAGCCGCATTCGTAGGTGCGAAGACCATTAGGGGACCCGCATTTACCAATGAATTTTCAAGTCCGGCCGCCTGCACGGCTGCAACCAAAGTCGTATGATCAGGAGAACCAATCGCAATGTTCAAAACATTGGGGGTAGAACCGTCATCTTCTATAAAGGCTTGGCCCGTTTTTTTCACTTCTTTTGTGCTTGTGCTTGAAGAAGTTGTTGTCTCAGTCTTGGTTTCATTCTTACAGCTGACAAATAAAACTAGCATAAAAAATGAACCAAATAACACTCTTAATTTGGTTGTTGTTTTCATATGATTGTTAATTATAATGTTCTAAAATATTCTAGGACAGCCCTCGCTTGTTCCTCGGTAAGCCCTTGATTTGCCATAGGTGAACCATTGAACTCTATTAATAAATCTTTGGCCAATAGATCCTCTTTTACCATTTGATCAGGATTAAGGATCATATTCATTACCCATTCAGGGGTTCTTCTTTCTAAAATACCATTTGGAGCAGGGCCAATGAATTTTTTACCAACCCTATGGCAGGCCATACACATTTGATCAAATACTTCCTTCCCACTTGCAGCCATAGCATCGTCAATTGCTTCATTTAAGGCCACTGAAGTAACTGGGCCAACGCCTTTGTTGGACAAATCAACTCGTTCGGATGCTTTTGTTTCAGAAACCGCAGGCGTTTCAACTACTTTTTCAGTGGTCTTTTGTCTTTTTACACTAAAGCCCTCTTTTTTCTTTTCTTCCTTACCGCCACAACTCACCAGAAGCAACGAGAATAAGAGAACCATACTTTTAAATACTATTTTCATTTTTAATTATTTATTGAATTATTTGTAAATATAGGCAAAAGTATAAGTGGCACCCATGCTAAAATATGATAAAAGTCATATTTAAGATAAATTTGTCTTTTTATATTTACTTTTTTAAAAATCAAAGATTTAATGTTTTCCAACTCCTCTAAATACGCCATAAAGGCAGTTTTGTATTTAGCAATACATTCAAGTGAATCAAAAAAAATAAGGGTTAAGAACATTAGTGATCCCATTAATGTTCCACAGGCATATATTGCCAAATTATTACAGGAATTGTCAAGACATCGTATTGTTTCTTCAACCCGAGGACCCAATGGTGGTTTTTATCTCAGTGATGCAAATATGAAAACTCTCTTAATTGAAATTGTCAATGTAATTGACGGCGAAGACAGATTAAAATCCTGTTTATTGAGTTTACATAACTGCAATAATGAAAAACCCTGCCCACTTCATGATTTTGCTGGACCTTTTAGGACCAATTTTATAGAGAGCCTTGAACAAAATACAATCGAGGATTTAGCGCGTGATGTAAAAAGAGGAAAATCGTTCTTACCGTTATAAAATAATATTCTTGCCCTGCACTGGTAAAAAGTGTAACTTCCAGCTTCATTTTTCAAACCAAAAATTCTATTTATGGATAAGGGCAGCTCTAGAAGGTCATTTTTGAAAAAAGCTACAATAGGTTCAGCCGCAATAACATCAGTACCTTATGTTTTTGCTTCTTCCTATGAGCAAAAATTGACTCTTAAAAGAAATTATATTCATACAGATTATGTTGCCAATGACCAAATTAACCTTGGGTTGATTGGATCTGGTATACAGGGAATTTATGATACCACCGCGGCTTTGAAGGTCAGTGGGGTAAAATTGGTGGCAGTATGCGATCTCTATACAGGCAGGCTAGATCGTGCCAAGGAGCTTTGGGGCACTGAT